>JBKCCA010000334.1:0-10487 GCA_046305595.1 bacterium | reverse complement strand
TTTATCAGCACTCAGCCAAATTCCATCTCCAAATCCGTCGACCAACAAAGCTCCGAAATCAGTTGCTGCATAAAGTTGCAATTCATCAAGAGATAAATTTTTATAATTTCTTTTGATGATAACAGGTAATGAAATGTTATTATCTAATAGGTTAAAGAAGAACGCGCGAATGTTAGGCATTGCATGTTCCTTATTTGTTTCTACAACTAAAACAGCTTTAGAAAATTTATTGATTAATTGATAATCTAAATTACTTGCATCATCCGAAGAAACATGAATAAACACAAAGCTATTCGCATCAATCTTTGCATCTGATAAATCATTATAAGCTATGAAAGGTATAGTATTTTCAAGGCTTTGATGATTTAACCAAGTTTTGTAATTAATCAATAATTTTAAATTACCAGGGAAACTATATTCAGGAATTTGATCACCTACATAAGCAATGTCAGCAGCTAAGTCTGTTAAATTATATTTATCGAGTAATGCAGAATATGCATAACCGATTTGTGATAATTGAAGAGGCTCATTTAATTTTATATTCGATAAATCAGCAATAACAACAGGTACATGATGATCACCTAATAATTGCAAATCATTAGTCTTTCTTCTGTTGTGTTCGTATGGGTTATGAGAAGAAGGGATGTAATATTTTTCCTCTTCTTTAAAATCTGATTTACGATTGATGTAACGATCAGCAAGAGCTTTAGCAACGGGAGCTTCGAACTCTGGGTCTTCAGTTAATGATACTCGAATGGTATCTCCTAATCCGTCTTCTAACAAAGTACCTATTCCTACTGCTGATTTTATTCTTCCGTCTTCACCATCACCTGCTTCAGTAACACCTAGATGTAGTGGGTAGTTCATGCCTTCTAATTGCATCGCTTCTACCAACATTCTATAGGCTTGAACCATTACTTGTGCATTACTCGATTTCATAGAAACAACTAGGTTGTAGTAGTTCATCGATTCGCACATTCTAATAAATTCCATTGCCGACTCCACCATGCCGAGAGGAGTATCACCGTACCAGCTCATAATTCTATCAGAAAGAGAGCCGTGGTTAGTACCTATTCTCATAGCAGTGCCATACTCTTTGCAAATTTTAACGAGTGGCTCAAACTTTTTACGAATACGTTCTAATTCAGCTTCGTATTCAAAAGCGCTATAATCTATTTGTTCGAATTTCTTTTTATCGACATAATTACCAGGGTTCACCCTCACCTTTTCTACAATGCGAGCCGCAGCTTCTGCCGCATTCGGGGTGAAATGGATGTCAGCAACAAGAGGCACATTATATCCTCTTTTTCTCAACTCATCTTTAATGGCTTGAAGGTTATTCGCTTCATTCATGCTTGGAGCAGTGATACGAACATAATCACAACCAGACTCTACCATTCTGATGGTTTGCTCTACAGTTGCTATGGTATTCATAGTATCAGTAGTGGTCATCGATTGAATTCTAATCGGATGATGCGCACCCATAGGTATATCACCAATAGTTACCTCCCTAGTAGGGAAACGTTTATAATGATTAAGTGATTTAGAATACTTTCCTTTTAACTCTGCTATTATATCTGCTGATTGTCTGACTGCCATGGAATTGATTTGTACCAAAAATAACAAAAAAATTAGATTGGAGTTTTAATAAAAAAGGCCGAGAATTAGAAATTCCCGACCTTCAAGCATTTAATATATCAATATCGCTTAATATCTCTTGATTTCAACGCTTGAAACACCAGCATCTAAGCTAATAGTAATTAAGTTTCCCTTGCTTTCAGCGAAGTTTTCTGACTCATAAGTACCATCGCCTTTATCAATGAAACCTATAAATTCTTTAGAAGACAATACGGTATTTAACTTCAATGTACACTTCGCATCTTTTGGTACGAAGATTTTTATATCGGTTGCACCTGCGTCAATTTTAATATCTGTTGAAGGTGCTAAAGATGATAACTTCATATCAACTGATGCTGCACCAGCATCCATATCAATAGAACTTACTTTAAATTTACTAAAGTCAAAATCAACATCACCTGCACCTAACTGAAATTTGAAGTTCCATAAAACTTCTGGATTCAATTTTACATCTACATAACTATCCCAATGACTATCATCAAAATCAAATTTACCTTTGAATTCTTTATCATCGTTTAACATCAACTTAATGATTTCATTATTTCCTTCGTTGACTTTTTCTAATGTATATTCTCCAACATTTAAATGTGATTTAGCGTCAATTAAACTAGCAGTCGTATCAGAAATTCTAAACTCAGATGCACCACCATTTAATTCTAATGTAGCTGTGCTAATGCCTGAATCTAAAGGCAATGTAAAGTTCTGATCAGAAGCTTTTTCATCTCTATCTCTATTATTAGACCAAGAAAAAGATTCTTTATTATGGTCTCCAATTTCAATGGTATTGTATAAAAAGATACTGATAACTAATGCTAATAAACTATTGCTGATCCAGGGATTTATTTTTGCTGATTTCGTTAAACTAGTTAAACCGATAGCTATCAAAATCAATGGCCAAAAATTCCCGAAACGATGCCAATTAAATCCGAAGTCAACAAGATTTAAATTATTTAATACTAATAGTATACCTATTGAGATGAGGCTAATTCCCCATATTGTTTTACTTGATTTCATATGATTAAGAATTAGTGTCTTCTGATTTATTTTTTCTACTTTGATTCCATAATACTCCAGCGCCAACAGCGACTAAAATTAATGGCCATAATTTCCCGAAGTCAAACCAAGGAACGAATTCATCTGCTAAAAAAATCACCCCTAAAGTAATTAAGATTAATCCGCCGATTACACTCTCATTTTCTTTCTTGATTTTAAACGGGCGTTTATTAGGTTCCGCTTTGCCTTCTTCATTGACAGTATAATCTACAGGTTCAGAATAGATGTAATCTTTTCTCTCTGGAATTACTGCCCACAAAATGATGTACAGTAAAACACCCGATCCGAATCCGAATAATGCTACTAAGAATAAAGCACGTACTAAAGTAACGTCAATATTGAAGTAATCTGCTAATCCTGCGCAAACACCACCTATCGATGCTCTTTGCTTGTCTCTATAAAGTTCTTTTGCCATTTTTTTAAATAATTTATATTCAAAGATTCAAGGAAAATGACAGCTACTCAATAGACAACCGACGAATACAGAAAATTAACCGACGAATGAAGAGTTTCGGTGGTTATTAAACTTGACCGTGTTGTGGGCGGATGATTACTTCTTCTAAACAAGCCCCTTTTGAAAGGTTTGAAGCAACATAAATAGTTTCCGCAATATCTTCCACTAGAATAAATCTTTCTTCACTAATGCTAGTACCTTCCCATGAAGTAGTTAAAGTAGAACCAGGTATCACAGCAGTCGTTTTAATATTTGTATTCAATAATGTTTCTCTAAGTGTTTTGATGAAACCATACACCGCATATTTACTTACTGAATAGGCGAAAGCTTCTTTAACCGGATGGATGTTGGCAAATGAACATATACTAAAGATATGCCCTGAGTCTCTCTCCATCATCATTGGCAACAATGCTTTCGTAAGATAATAACCTGGGTAATAATTAAGATTCATGATTTTCTCCATAGTATTATCATCCTCATCAATTATGGTAGACATTTGATAAACTCCTAAGTTGTTCACTAATATATGTGGCACTATATTTAGTTCTCTTAAAGTATCTGCAATTTTTGCAATTTGTTTTTTCTCTGATAAATCAGCACTGATACAATGCACATTGATGTCAAAATCTTCGTTTAACGATTTTTTTTGTTCTTGTAAATCTTTGTCAGATCTAGCAATCAAAATTAAATCATGAGAATTAGAAGCAAATTTTCTTGCAATGGCATTACCCATACCTTTGGTAGAGCCAGTGATTAACACGCATTTATTATTCTTTTTCATATTTATAGCCACTAAATTATTACTTTTACGAATATATATTTATAAATATGTTTTTATTTCATTTAGGTCGATATATTTTACTCTTAAGAAGTGTTTTCTCTAGACCAGAGAAGGGTTCTGTATATTGGAAAGAAACATTTAGAGAGATGAACGTAATGGGTATTGGTTCATTAGGTATAGTAATCATCATTTCTTTATTTCTAGGTGCTGTAACTTGCGTTCAAACTGCATTTCAATTAGTTAGTGCTATAATACCTCGAGAAGTGATCGGACAAATCACTAGAGACTCTACTATATTAGAATTTAGTCCGTCGATAACCATGCTCGTTCTCTCAGGCCGATTAGGTTCAAACATTGCTTCACAAATTGGAACGATGAGAGTTACTGAACAAATTGATGCATTAGAAATTATGGGCGTTAACTCACCAGGCTATTTAATATTTCCGAAATTAATTGGTGGCTTATTTGTAATACCAATGCTTATTGTGATTTCGATTGGCTTGAGTTTATTCGGAGGGTACGTAGCCGGTACATTATCAGGTGTAATTACCCCTCAAGAATATATTGGTGGTATTATGAAAGACTGGAATTCTTTTATCGTTGTAGTATCATTGGTGAAAGGCTATGTGTTTAGTTTCATAATGATTACTGTTTCTGCTTATCAAGGATTTTATACTGTGGGAGGTGCCTTAGAAGTAGGGCGTTCAAGTACAAAAGCTGTAGTTTATAGTTGTATATTAATTTTATTCGCCGATTATATAATCGCTCAAGTAATGTTGTAATGATAGAAATAAAGAACTTATATAAATCATTTGATGGCAGAATAATATTGAAAGATATTTCTGTAGAATTCAAGCCAGGTTTTACTAATTTAATTATTGGTGGCAGTGGTTCTGGTAAGACAACATTATTGAAATGTATGGTCGGATTGCATCAGGTAGATAGTGGTGAAATTTTATATAATGGAAGAGAGTTTACAAGTTTAACTTTCAAAGAAAAGATTCCAATTCGCAAAGAAATTGGCATGTTATTTCAAGGCTCTGCTTTGTTTGACTCAATGACAGTTGAAGAAAATCTAATGTTTCCATTAAACATGTTTAGTGATATGTCGCTATCAGAAAAACGTGATCGTATAGATTTCTGCCTAAATAAAGTAAACCTCGAAAACGTTCAGAAGCTAAGTCCAGCCGAACTCTCAGGCGGTATGAAAAAACGTGTAGGTATTGCAAGAGCAATCGCTATGCAACCTAAATATTTATTCTGTGATGAACCTAACTCGGGCTTAGATCCGAAGACATCTATCATCATCGACAACTTAATAAAAGAAATTACTGAAGAGTTCAACATTACTACTGTTGTTAATACTCACGACATGAACTCTGTAATGGAGATAGGTGATAATATATTATTCTTACATCAAGGAGAAAAATGGTGGGAAGGATCGAGCGAAGAGATACATCATTCAAATAATAAAGAAGTAGATGAGTTTGTATTTGCGAGTAAATTCATGAAGATGAAAAACAGATAAAAAATATATGGCGAATATTATTCAAAACATATTGGTATTATTTACACATCCTAGATACGAGAATTCTAGAATTCAACAGACATTAATTAATTCTATAAAGTCTGTACCTGGTGTCACCATTCATGATTTATACGAAGAATACCCTGAGTTCAATATTGATGTAAAGAGAGAACAAGAATTATTATTAGAACACGATATCATTGTTTGGATGCATCCTTTTTTTTGGTACAGTGCGCCACCCATCATGAAACAATGGATAGATTTAGTATTAGAGTACGGTTGGGCATATGGTAAGAATGGCACTCAATTAAAAGACAAAAAAATATTCAATTGCATTTCTTCTGGAGGTCCGAAAGAATCATATCAAAAAGAAGGATTTCATGGTTTCACAGTTCATGAATTCTTAAGACCTTTTCAGCGTACTGCAACCTTATGCAATATGATTTATTTACCACCATTTTTTGTACATGGTAGTCATCGTATAACAGATGAAGATTTAAAACAACATGCAAGTTTATATAAGCAGGTGTTAACAAGATTAAGCTATTCAGAATTTAATTCTGATGAATTATTAGGCTTAAACTATTTAAACGATTGGCAATAAGATAAAAAGATGGCTGAAGACTTCTTACTCAAATCGTTAATACTTTTAGGTGCGGGATTAGTTTTTGTACCGATAGCTAAGAAATTAGGCTTGGGGTCGGTATTGGGTTATTTGATTGCGGGAATGGTTATTGGTCCGTTTGTTTTGGGTTGGGTCGGACAAGAAGGAGAAGACATGATGCATGCAGCAGAATTTGGGGTGGTGATGATGCTGTTTGTGATCGGATTAGAGATAAATCCGAAAGAGTTTTGGATAATGCGTAAATCGATCTTCGGATTAGGGGGAATACAATTATTAGTTACTAGTATAATAATAGGAGCTATTTCACATTTGTATTTCAATCTTAGTCATTCTACTTCATTAGCATTAGCTTTATCACTAAGCATGTCGTCAACAGCAATCATTTTACAAACGCTTAAAGAAAAGGGCTGGAGTAAAACGAGTGCTGGACAAGCATCATTTTCTGTATTGTTGTTTCAAGATATAATGGTGATACCAATACTTGCCTTATTACCATTGTTGGCTGTAAATAATATTACAAGCAATTCAAATTCTGAAACTTTAATTTCTGATTTGCCTGCCTGGTTAAAAACATTAACGGTGTTAAGTGTAATGGGTAGCATAATTGTAATCGGACAATTTGTAGTTGCTCCCATAATGAAAACCATTGCAAAAACTAGATTAAGAGAACTCTTCACTGCAATGGCATTGTTCTTAGTAATAGGTGTTGCATACTTAATGAAAATGGTTGGTATAAGTCCGGCCCTCGGCACCTTCTTAGCCGGTGTAGTTCTCGCCAACAGCTCATTCAGACATGAACTAGAAAGTGATATAGAACCATTCAAAGGATTATTATTAGGTATCTTTTTTATTGGAGTAGGCTCTACTATCAATTTTGAATTGATAAACAATAAACCAATACTAATATTATCGATGGTAATTGGTGTCATGTTAATTAAAGGATTAGTATTGATACTAGCAGGTAAGATTTTTAAAATAAAAAATGATCAAAATTTACTCTTTGCATTTTTATTATCACAAGTCGGAGAATTTGCATTTGTACTTTTGAATTTTAGTGATCAACTAAATATTATTGACAAAAACTGGAATGAACTATTAATGGCAGTTAGTGCATTAAGTATGACCGTCACTCCTATTTTATTATTGATAAATGAGCGATTGATTGACCCTTATTTTGGAACTAAAGAAATTGATGATAACAATAAGAAACCGCATGATGAAATAGAGCAGCAACATTCGGTGATTATTGCAGGCTTCGGACATTTTGGTAGTACCATTGGAAGATTTTTAAGAGCAAACGGAATAAACGCAACCATATTAGATAGTGACAGTGATCGAGTAGATGTATTGCGTAAAATGGGCTTTGAAGTTTATTATGGGGATGCTACAAGAATTGATTTATTAAAGGCTGCAGGAGCTGAAACCGCCAAAATGTTGATCGCAGTAATTGATAATACTGAAACCAATCATGAGTTAATAAGTATTTGCAGAAAGCATTTTCCGAATTTAAAAATAATGGCAAGAGCAAGAAACAGGTTCGATGCTTATAATTTAATTGAAGAGGGAGTAGAACATATTTACCGAGAAACACTTTATACATCAGTTCATATGGCGGTAGATGTTTTGAATAAGCTAGGTATTCGTAATTATACAGCTACGCGAAAAGCGCAAGATTTCATTAAATATGATGAAGAGGCATTGGTTAAATTAGCGAAATCTAGACACGACACAAAAGAATACATACTTACTGTTAGAGAGCAAATAGAATTAGAAGAAAAACTATTATCAGAAGATTTGCATTTACAAATGACGAATACTGATAGTGCTTGGGATAGTGAGCTCATCAAGAAGGGCATTAATTCATAAAGATTTTAATTCCTATCTTTGCCAATATTTATAAAAAATGATTCAATTACTTTGTCCGCAGAATTGGGAAGACTACGAGTTAATAGACTGTGGTAATTTCGAAAAGTTAGAGAGATTTGGCAAATACATTACCATCCGACCAGAGCCACAGGCAATATGGGACCCCGCAATGACTCGTAAAGAGTGGGAGAACATGGCGCATGTTTATTTCAAACCAAAGAGTAGTTCTTCGGGTGAATGGGTTGATTTAAAACCAGGCATGCCAGACAGATGGCACATACAATACAAGACAAAACTTATTGATATAAAATTTCGATTAGCCTTAACATCGTTTAAGCATGTAGGAATATTTCCGGAGCAGGCGGTGAATTGGGACTTCATGGCTGAAGCAATAAAGTCTATGAAGATTGAACAACCTAAGGTATTAAACTTATTTGCATATACAGGTGGAGCATCATTAGCGGCTAAGTCAGTAGGTGCAGATGTTACACACGTAGATTCAATCAAACAGGTAGTAAGTTGGGCTAATGAGAATCAAGAATTATCTGGATTGAAAGATATACGTTGGGTGGTAGAAGATGCTTTAAAATTTGTGAAGAGAGAAGTTAAGCGAGGTAAAAAATATAACGGAATAATTTTAGACCCTCCTGCATATGGTCACGGACCAAATGGTGAAAAATGGAAATTAGAAGACCATATCAATGAGATGATGAAAGACGTTGCTGCGTTAGCAGATGAAAAAGAATTCTTTTTGATATTGAATACTTATTCACTCGGATTATCATCAATCATTGTAGAGAATTTAATTCGCACATCGTTCGGTGATTTAAAGAATTTAGAAATCGGCGAATTGTATTTACAAGCGACGAAAGGGAGTAAGTTGCCGTTGGGAGTGTTTGGGAAATTTAAAATGTAGAATGTAGGATGTAAGATGTAGAATTAATTTTACATCTTACATCCTACATCTTACATTATTTTAAAGGTACATCTATCACCAACACCTCCGCATCTTCCGAGGCTTTAATGTCAATATTTTCGTACTCTACAATGCCCATGGCATCACGTTCGCCAAGTATTTGATTTGCTATTTCGACAGAACCTTTGATAACAAATAAATAAGCAGCATTATCAGATTTTTTAGATTGATAATTTACAGAGTTTCCGTTTGAAATATTAGCGAGTGAGAACCAAGCATCTTGATTGATCCACACGCCACCTTCTTCTTTATTCGGACTTACCACAATTTGAAATTTATTTTCTCTATCAGTGATTTCGAATTTCTTTTGTTCGTAACGAGGTTGAATATTTTTCTCTTTAGGCATCACCCAAATTTGAAAAAATTTTACTTGCTCAGTTTTAGAATGATTGTATTCTGAATGTCTGATACCAGTACCTGCTGACATAATTTGTACTTCGCCACTTCTTATCACTTCATTCGTGCCCGTACTATCTTTGTGCTCTAAAGCACCACTAGTAGGTATACTGACAATTTCCATGTTATCATGTGGATGTTCACCAAATCCCATACCCGCTTGAACAATATCATCGTTCAAAACTCGTAATAATCCGAAGCTCATTTTCTGAGGATCATAGAAATGTCCGAACGAGAATGAGTGTTTAGAATTCAACCATCCGAAGTTAGCTCCACCTCTTTCAGATGCTTTGTGAATCAAGTATTTCATAGCCTAAAAATTATATATATGCGTTATAACATATATTTAAATAATATGTTTTTAAATATGGAAATTTTGGAGAGATATTGCTAATACTTATCGTATTTTCGCAAAAAATAAATGAATGAGTAATTATATATCGGCAGAGCGATTAGGGCATCAGTACCACGATAAGTGGATGTTTAGGGAAATAAATTTCGGGATAAATGCCGGTCAGAGGATAGCATTAGTTGGAGTAAATGGTGCGGGAAAGAGTACTATGATGAATATCATAGCGAAAATTTTAGAACCATCAGAGGGTAAATTAATACAAAACAAGAGTATTAGAATTGGTCATTTAGAACAAGACCCATTGCCTGCAGTATCGATTAGTATTTCAGATTATTTATTTTCAGATGAACATCCGGCCTTAAGTTTAATAAAGCAATACGAGATACTTTTAGAGAACCCTGAAGGGAAAGATAATGAGATCAATGAACTGACCGATGCTTTGAGTGCGGCAGATGCATGGGAGTATGAGCATAAGATCAAGCATATTTTGGGGATCTTGGGAATACATCATTTGAATCAGAATATTGCGACATTATCGGGCGGACAAAAGAAGAGAATAGCATTAGCAAAATTGTTAATCGAAGACCCAGATTTGTATATACTAGATGAGCCGACGAACCATTTAGATATAGATACGATTGAGTGGTTAGAAGATTATTTGAATAAGGGTAATAAGACTTTGATGATGGTCACACACGATAGATATTTTTTAGATAATGTGTGTAATGAAATCATGGAAATCGACAGAGGATCGGTGTTTTCATACAAGGGTAACTACAGTTATTATTTGGAGAAGAAGTCAGAGCGTGAGGAGATGG
>JBKCCA010000333.1:0-2616 GCA_046305595.1 bacterium | reverse complement strand
TAGTAGGCGGATTCGTAGTTACAGACCGAATGCTAGAAATGTTTAAAAAGAAATAATACTCATCATCAAATAAAAATAAAATGTTAAAACCAGGACTATTAGAAATTTCATATTTGATCGGCTCGGTCACTTTTGTTGTCGGACTAAAGATGATGGGTAACCCAAAGTCGGCAAGAAAAGGTAATCTATATGCAGCGTTTGGTATGACGCTTGCCATTTTAGGCACCATCTTTTTATACGAAAAAACATCTCCAACAGGTGAAGTTTTAACTTCACGTGAAGGCATTAAAATGGCATTAATCTTCGGCGGTATTTTTATTGGTACAGTTGTCGGTTGGTTAACTGCTAAAAAAGTACAAATGACTAAAATGCCAGAACTAGTTTCTATGTTCAATGGTATGGGTGGTGCTTGCGCCGCTTTAATTGGCTTAACTGAATACGAACATTATGTAGGTCAAGTTGGTCCGCTTTCTTTCATCATCGCAGGCTTAATAATTGGTAGTGTTTCATTCTCGGGTAGTATCATCGCATACTTAAAATTGAATGGCACTATGAATAAACCAATTCGCTTACCTCAATACAATATCATTAATACAATTTTCTTAATTGCATTGACAATTTTTGGTATCTGGATGGTAGCAATGGGTATCGATAGCATGACTGTTTTATATTTATTATTCTTGGCAAGTATCGTTTATGGTATTTTGTTTGTAATACCAATTGGTGGTGCAGATATGCCAGTAGTAATTTCATTGCTTAACTCATTCACAGGTTTGGCTGCAGCATTCGGCGGATTCTTATACGATAATAAAGTAATGTTAACAGGTGGTATCTTGGTAGGTTCTGCTGGTACTTTATTAACCATCGTAATGTGTAATGCAATGAATCGTTCATTGTTCAGTGTAATATTCGGATCTTTCGGATCATCAGCAGCAACAGGTGATGCAGCAGAAGTTACAGGTTCTATCAAAGACATGAACGTATCAGACGTTGCGGTATTAATGAACTATTCAAAGAAAGTAGTTATTGTACCAGGTTACGGATTAGCAGTTGCTCAAGCGCAACACGTTATTCATGAATTAGAAATGTTATTAGAAGAGAGAGGCGTTGAAGTGAAATATGCAATACACCCAGTTGCAGGTCGTATGCCAGGTCACATGAACGTATTACTTGCTGAATCAAATGTTGATTATGGTAAGTTAGTTGAAATGGAAGAAATAAATCCGGAGTTTGATCAAACTGATGTTGTATTAGTAGTAGGTGCGAACGACGTAGTAAACCCTGCAGCAAAAACAGATCCCTCTTCACCAATATACGGAATGCCAATATTAGAAGTTGATAGAGCGAAACACATCATAGTAAATAAAAGATCAATGAGTGCAGGTTATGCAGGTATCGACAACTTGCTATTCTACGATCCGAAAACTTCAATGTTCTTTGGTGATGCTAAGAAAGCATTGACTGCTTTGGTAGCTGAACTAAAGACTCTTTAGAGGTACAATGTATTAAGTACAAAGTATTAAGACATAATCATCTTAATACTTTGTACTTAATACTTAATACATTGTAATTAATACTTAATTACAATGTACAATTAATTATTCACGATTATTTGTGCACCCAAAGCTTGGTTGCCCGTACCACCCACAAATCCTTTAGCATATACAGTGTAAATTTTACCAGCCGTTAATGCTATATTTGGCAAAGGTAATACTACTGTACTTGTACCAGCTAAACGTACTTCTAAATTATAAGTACCTGCATCTAATGGTGCAAAAGCTGAGCCATCTAGAAATTCATAATCACCCCAAACAACTGATCCGCCTGTTAAAGCAACATCTACTGCTGGTGCATTAGGTGATAAATGAATGAAACGTATGTGTGCTTTACCAGCTGCAGGTGCAGTTAAATCGTCTTCCACTACTATTGCAGAAATATTAGCTAAACTATCAATAGCAAATATTGAATAGTTCTTACCAGCTACAAATACAACGTCAGCATTGATTACTGATGTACTTGTGCCTGCAGCATTTACTTTAATATTTCTTGTTCCTGCATTTACGTTTAAGTAACCAGTGCTGCCTAAGAACTCTATTGCAGTAGAGTTAACTTTTGAATTGTCTACCAATAAATCTACACCCGGTGCATCTGGTGATGCATGTGCAACTAGCACTCTTGCTGTCGTATTAGTTGGTGTAGGTGTACTTGTTTCATCATCTTCACTACATGCAGTAAAACCTACAGAGATGGTTGATAAAAGCATGCTGTATACAGCCAGCCTTTTTAAGTTTGCAATTGTTTTAAAGTTCATAATTGTTTGTTTAATGTTTAACTTTGTTTGATTTTGAATTATATAACATATTGTTTATGTATATGTTTTGAAGTATAAACTAAATTTCATAAATAATTATTTTGATAAAACATTCTTTAATTTTTTGTGTTAATTTTTTTCTTGTTTTGATAGCAAGCAAAAATTTAATAGCTCAAAACAAGCGAAGTGTTTTTTCTGATACGCTTAAGTCAGTAACTATCGATTCTAATTTGACGATTACTGCAAAACGCGGATTAAGCATGAACGATTTTGTGCAAGTAATGTTAAACGACACTGCATTCTAC
>JBKCCA010000332.1:0-3597 GCA_046305595.1 bacterium | reverse complement strand
ACATGGAAATTATAATTCAAAAGAAGATTTATTGAAAATTCATTTGATGAATCATAAAATAATCGATAAACTAGAGCCATATATCGATTATACGAATGAGCATTGAGCAAAAAATAAAGGCGATTATTAGAGATGTGCCTAATTTCCCAAAGGAAGGTATAATGTTTAAAGACATTACACCAGTATTCTTAGATCCAGTTTTAAGAAGAGAAATCACTAAAGCATTTTGTGAGAGAGTTTCAAGCATACAAGTAGATGTAATTGTAGGAATAGAGAGTCGAGGCTTTCTATTTGGTATGTTAATGGCTGAATATTTAAATATTCCTTTTGTGCCCATTCGTAAGAAAGGTAAACTACCCGCAGATACTTTTGGAGTAGACTATGATTTAGAATATGGTAAAGCTAGTATTGAAATACATAAAGATGCTTTGAAACCAGGTCAGAAAGTTTTACTCCATGATGATTTGTTAGCAACAGGAGGTACTATCATTGCATCAGCAGATTTAATAAAAATGACAGGAGCTGAATTAGTCGGATTTACATTTTTAGTAGAACTAGATTTTTTGAATGCAAGGCAAAAGCTAAGTAAGTATTCTGATAATATTATTACTTTAGCGAACTATTAAACACTATGGCAAATATTACAAATGATGTGAATGTTGGTTTCGACATGTCACAAAACGAGAGAGTAAAGATGGTTGCTGATATGGCAAGAGATTTTGCAGAAAAACATATCAGACCTTATGTTATGGAATGGGATGAGGCGCAAACGTTTCCGGTAGAGACCATGAAAAAAATGGGTGAGCTAGGTTTATTAGGTGTATTAGTACCAGAAGAATATGGAGGAGCTGGTCTAGGGTATTTCGAATACGTAGCAGCGATTCAAGAAATTGCAAAAGTTTGTAGTTCAGTCGGATTATCGATGGCGGCACATAACTCTTTGTGCACAGGCCACATCATGTATTTTGGTAATGAAGAGCAAAAGAAAAAGTGGTTAACAAAGTTAGCTACAGGTGAATGGATAGGTGCTTGGGGCTTAACAGAGGCGAATACAGGTTCAGATGCATTAAGAATGACAACCACTGCAGTTTTAGATGGAGATCATTATGTGTTAAATGGTGCTAAGAACTGGATAACCCATGGTAAGTCGGGAGATGTAGCTGTAGTGATGGTAAGAACAGGAGAGATTGGTGATTCAGCAGGTATATCTGCAATAGTTGTAGAAAGAGGTACTCCAGGTTTTTCAGCTGGTAAGAAAGAGAATAAATTGGGGATGAGAGCATCTGAAACAACTGAAATGATCTTTGAAAACTGTAGAGTTCCAAAGGAGAATTTATTAGGTACAGTAGGGCAGGGCTTTAAACAAGCGATGCAAATATTAGATGGTGGTAGAATTTCAATAGCAGCTTTATCATTAGGTATTGCTAAGGGAGCATATATAGCGGCGTTAGGGTATTCGAAAGAAAGACATCAATTCGGACAGCCGATTTCGAATTTTCAAGCGATTCAATTCAAATTAGCAGATATGGCTACAAAAATTGAAGCTGCTGAATTATTGACATTACAAGCTGCCGACATGAAGAATAGAGGCATTAGGATGACTAAAGAGTCGGCGATGGCAAAATACTATGCATCAGAAGTATGTGTATGGGCTTCAAACGAAGCTGTTCAAATCTTCGGAGGGTACGGATATACGAAAGACTTCCCGGTTGAGAAGTTTTACCGTGATTCGAAATTATGCACAATTGGTGAAGGTACATCAGAGATACAGAAGCTGGTTATAGCGAGAGATATTCTTAAGTAACTAGTAACTGGTAACTAGTTACCAGAAATTTGTTGCAAGTTTCAAATTAAGTGCTTACCTTTGCCGTCCGTCGTTTGATGGAGAAAAGAGGTATATACATATGATCATTATCAATATTAAAGAAAACGAATCGATTGATAAAGCGTTAAAGCGTTTCAAGAAGAAATTTGAAAAAACAGGTGTTCTTCGCGAATTACGTAGTCGCCAAGCATATGAAAAAAAATCTATAACACGTAGAACAACAGTTAAGCGTGCTATATATAAGCAGACCTTAAATATCGAAAGCTAATTAATAGTTTGTTATTTATATAAAAAGTTGTACCTTGATTTCAATATCGGTACAACTTTTTTTTTGATGCTAAACCAATCATTTTTCCGATACTTAGAGTTCGAGAAGCGTTTCTCAAGACATACGATTGTCGCTTACCAAAACGATTTAGATCAGTATGCGGCATATATTAATTCTCAATTTGAGCTCGACGATTTAAGTCAAATTTCGCATACGTTTATACGTTCATGGATAGTATCTATGATGGATACTGGAATGAAGAGCAAGAGTATAAATCGTAAAATTTCAAGTTTAAAAACATACTATAAATTTCTGCAAAGAGAGGGCATTATTGCACAATCACCAATGCAAAAAATTATAAGTCCGAAAACCCCCAAGCGCCTCCCACAATTTGTAGAACAAAGTCAAATGGAGAATCTATTAGACGAGGTAGATTTTGAAAATTCATTTGAAGGGTATAGAGATAGATTAATATTAGAGGTATTTTATGCCACAGGTATTAGGGTGTCGGAGTTAGTAAATTTAAAGTCAGCAAATGTAGATACGAGCCGAATGTTTTTAAAGGTGCTGGGAAAGAGAAACAAAGAGCGAATAATACCAATATCAGCTGAATTATTGACAACAATAGAACAATACAATCGTTATAAACAGGAGGAGGGCCTAAGTAATGCTGAATATTTTTTTGTGAGAGAAAACGGGGAGGCGATGTATACTAAAAAAGTATATCGAATGGTAAATGCTGAATTAAGTAAAGTTACAAGCATTCAAAAGAAAAGTCCGCATGTTCTACGCCACACCTTTGCCACACACATGTTAAATAATGGAGCAGATCTTAATGCTATCAAAGAAATTTTGGGTCATTCGAGTTTAGCAGCAACTCAAGTGTACACACACAATTCAATAGAAAAACTCAAATCAATTTACAAACAAGCTCATCCAAAGGGCTAAGAAAGGAGACAATTATGAAAATTAGAGTTCAATCAGTGCATTTTAATGCAGACCAAAAATTATTAGATTTTATACAGAAGAAGGCAGATAAGACGGATACGTTTTTTGATCGTATAATTGATGGCGAGGTAATATTGAGATTAGAGAAATCGACGGATGAAAAGAATAAGGTATTAGAGGCGAAAGTTAGAATATCGGGGCATGTATTTTTTGCGAAGGAGCAATGCAAGTCATTTGAGGAGGCTGCAGATTCAGCTTTTGAATCCATTCAAAAGCAATTACAGAAACATAAAGGGAAAATAACGGAGATAAGTTTAAACAAAGAAGATCTTTATTTAGACGAGATGGCCGACTAATAATAAAAAAGCTGCGAAATAGGAAGGGTCTAATTGTAAAATTAGGCCCTTTTTATTTTTTCTAATTTGAAAATCAGCCTATTAAAAAAAAGCTCTTTAAAATTCGTAAAAAGTATTATTTTCGCCCTGCTTTTAACGAAAAGCATGTAAATGCTTGAAATTAGAACGGAAAAATAGTAGCATCAAAAATATTTTAAAAT
>JBKCCA010000331.1:0-1016 GCA_046305595.1 bacterium | reverse complement strand
CTATTAAACGAATGAGCGGATCACCCGGTTGGTTATTTGAACTGCCAGTGTTACCAGCATTATTCGGACCTACGGCTGTAGTTACTTTGCCAGTAGATAAAATAATTCCACTGTCTAATCCGATGTTTGACAACCTACCATCGAAAAAACCAATTGCTTCTTTGTTTGCAGAACTTCTGACATTACTGATAGATACACCTTTATCAGCTAAAACATTTTGTACTAAATCATCGGCAGTTCTAGTATTGCTAACGCGCAGTTGTGCCTTGCCTACATTTGTGAAAATGAAGCTCAACAAAACCAGCACTAAAATTTTATACAATAATCTATTTTTAACCTTTTTGTACAATTTCCTATCTTGTATTTTATTACAATTTAGCAAAAACTATACCTAATATGATAGACTTAAGAAGCGATACCGTAACCAGACCTACAAAAGGCATGTTAGAAGCCATGTTTTCGGCTAAATTAGGCGATGATGTATATGGCGAAGACCCTAGTGTTAACGAGCTAGAAGCTAAAGTTGCTTCCATTTTCGGATTCGAATCTGCAGTTTTTTGTCCATCGGGCACCATGACCAACCAAGTAGCCATAAAAACCCATACTATACCAGGCGATGAAGTAATTTGCGACAATACCTCTCATATTTACAATTATGAAGGAGGTGGAATTGCCTTTAATTCTGGCGCGCAGGTTAGAGCGATTCAGGGGCAATTGGGTAAGATTACTGCTTCGCAAATTGAAGATGCTATTCAAGCTCCGATTATCAATCTACCGAGAACTTCGCTGGTAGCTTTAGAAAATACTTTGAACAAGGCAGGGGGTGGATATTATTTTTTGAATGAAATAAAACCGATTGCTGAATTATGTAAATCGAAAAATTTGCCATTGCATTTAGACGGTGCTAGAATTTTTAATGCCATCGTTGAAACCAAAGATGCAGCAAAAGATTATTCAAAATATTTCGATTCTATTTCAGTATGTTTTTCAAAAGGCTTGGGAGCACCAGTCGGATC
>JBKCCA010000330.1:0-3906 GCA_046305595.1 bacterium | reverse complement strand
GTGTAGCCGTTAGATAATACAATACAATGGCATCACTTAACTGAAAATATTTATACACCTCTTCATTCGGCACAAACTCATTCACCACTTTCACTAAATCGTGTAATTTATACTCATCGATTAATGCTAGCGGTTGATAGTTTTGCTCATTATCTGAATTCTTTAAGAAAATTGACTTCGCAGTTTTGAACAAAACATTTTTCAATCGAGTCGATAATTTACTTTGATCTAAAGTATGCCAAAACGATTCACCAACTACTAATAATGAAACGTCATTTCTTTTTTCTGATAAAATTTTGAATGCTTCAATTGCTTGATGCAATCCTTTGTATTTACGTATGAATCCGAAAAATAAAAACACATTTTTCTTCAATCCCATTTTCGCTTTCTCTAACTCTACATCAAAATCAGCTTTAGGTTGAAACATATCGTAAATCGGATGGTACAATTTTATTACTGTATGCTTCTTATCATTTGCACGCGTACCATTTTCATTTACTAGGTATTGATGAGTTGGGAAAGTTTCTTTCAACTCATCTACGGTTTTATAAGCATGCGCGATATAGGTATCTGCAACTTTCAATCCGTATTTACTAAACATCTTATCAATAGAACTCGCTTCTTTTTGAATGACTAAATGCAAGTCGATGATTACTTCTGTATTTGTTTTTTTCTTTAACTGACGACAGATATATCCGATTGGCAAACCTTGAATTGCGATTGCCCATTGAAAAATAACTTTATCAGCTTTTAAATCTTTTATGAAGCGAACGGTTTCGTTCCAGGTAGCCGGATTGTTGTAGTTCGTGATATAGGTAACTTTGATATTCGTACCTTCTAATTGATCGACTTTACTTTTTCGATCAATAAAATCACGAGGTATAATAGCAGGGTACTGTTGTGTCCATGATACAATATGAACCTCATGTCCTAACTTATCTAAAGCCTTCGCTAATGAAGTATTATAATTGGCTATACCTCCCTTGAATTGCGGTCCCGGACCAAATAATACTATCTTCTGCACCATCCTGAAAAATATTATTTATTTAAATTCTCTACTGCTTTATTGTAAACGCGACGCATACCTTCTTCTAAAGAAATTTTCGGTTTCCATCCGTATTTTTCTAAAACGAAAGTCATATCAGAATGACGAGCATGCACGCCAACAGGCTTATCTAATAAAGGTTTGATGGTAGGCTCGTAACCAGCGAACTTAGTGAACAAGTCAATAATTTCTAAGAACGAGAATAATCTACCAGCACCGATATTGATAGCAGTACCATCCGTAATATTATCCATTGCTAAAAATATAGCGTCGATACAATCATCGATGTGTACGAAATCTCTACCTTGTTTACCAGAACCCCAAACTTCAAATGGGTCTTCTTTTTTAGCAGCTCTTAAAGCGATTGCTGGAATTGGATATGTTAAATCTTGATCTTCACCATAACCAGAAAAAGGACGAACACAAGCCACTGAAATGCCATAATATTTTGCTGCAATTCTTGCTAAGTATTCACCTGTCAATTTCGACCAACCATACGTCATGTCGGGTTGACCTAAATTATTTTCGAAGTCAATATCACTTTCTTTTAAAGCAACGAAATCTGTATCAGATTGTAAATTCACAGGGTAAGCTGCAGAAGAACTAGGGTACATTACTCTTGCTGGTTTATGATTACATACCCAGTAGAAAAACTCCGCATCAATAGCTAAGTCTAAGGCTACCATCATTGGGTCACCATCAATCTTCGCTCTTCCGCCTACTATAGCCGCGAAATGAAATACATCTGAAAATTTATCGAACTCTAAGCCATAATTATTTTGAATATAATTAGGCTCTTCTGTCATCTTATTTAATAACTTTCTGAAATCACCATTGAAGAAAAGTATTCTACCATTTTCGAAAACTTCTAAATCTTTGATGTTCTCTGATTGATTGCTTAACCATTTAGAAGGATGTATACCAGTTGATAAATTATCAACGATGATCACACGATCATTATTTGTTGAAAGTATTCTCTTTACTAAATTCCTACCTACGAAGCCACACGCCCCCGACACTAAGTGATATTTCATTGTTTTGTAAGTTATTAAGTTATTTAAAAATTGGTTATTAAGTTTATTATCACATTTGCTAATTATCACATTTGCTAATTCACACTTCTTCTTCTATTTTATAATTATTCCTATCATGCGAATTTCTTCCTACCATTTCTGCTAAGAAGCCTATTAAGAATAATTGTGTACCGATAATTGTCATTACTAAAGCGATATAAAATAAAGGTTGATCGGTTACATCTCTGTTCAAATGTTGACCATCATAAATTTTATATAATTTATCGCCGATAATATATAATGAAATTAAAAATCCGGTTAAGAATGATAGAGTGCCAATGGTACCGAAGAAGTGCATCGGACGTTTTTGGAATTTACCTACGAAGAAAATCGAAAGTAAATCTAAAAATCCGTTGACAAATCTACTTAATCCGAATTTAGTTACACCGTATTTTCTAGCTCTATGTTCTACTACTTGTTCTTCAATTCTCTTGAAGCCCGACCATTTAGCAATAACTGGAATGTAACGGTGCATCTCACCATACACTTCAATATTTTTCACTACCGCTGAGCGATACGCTTTAAGTCCGCAATTGAAATCATGTAAATTATTAATCCCCGACATTTTTCTAGTAGCCCAGTTGAATAATTTCGTAGGGATGGTTTTTGTAATGGGGTCGTAGCGTTTCTTCTTCCAACCTGAAATGATATCCAGTTTTTCGTTTAGAATACGGTTGTAGAGAACGGGTATTTCATCTGGACTATCTTGTAAGTCGGCATCCATAGTGATGACTACATCACCTTTACATGCTTCAAAGCCTACGTTTAATGCAGCAGATTTACCATAGTTTCTACGAAACTTAATACCTTTTACATTAGAATTCTTAGCCTGTAATTCTTTGATGATATTCCACGATTGATCGGTACTACCATCATCGATAAATAGAATTTCGTAGCTATAATTATTTGCTTGCATCACACGAACTATCCAGTCGTGTAATTCAGGCAATGATTCGTCTTCGTTTAATAAAGGTATTACTATTGAAATATTCATCTTATTCAAATACAGGTCTTTTTTTACGCATAATTAATGCAACGATAAATGAGATTATAAATCCGAAAGCTGAACCTTTTGCAAAGTTCCAAAACTGTGCTGAGAAGCTTGCAGTGTCAATTGAATCTAATGAATCTAATGCTTTGTTTATATCTTCTTCAGAACCACCAAACTTCTGCATCATCTCAACAGTTGTCTGAATAGTTTTCTCTTTCATTAATACTGATAAATTCGGATCAATCCATGTCATTAAAGCATAGCTAAATAACATATTTAAAAAGCTAGCGATTAAGTAAATTAAAAATGAAGCAAATAAGGCTTCAGACAATGAGATATACCCTCCTTGATTATTCTTAATCTCTTTCACTCCCGAACGAAGTAATACAATAAGAATTGCGAGTCCTAAGAAACCCATCCACATATTCACCATCAATTCCCAATTGATGATATACATGATTACTGTAAAACTGATAATTACAGCAGCGCCAATTAAACCCCACTTAACTGCGATGTTTCTATAGCCTTTTACTGCATTTGTGTCTTTTGTAATTTCTTGATTTTCCATTTTTATATGTTTAGTCTTTACAATTTAAAAAAGATTCTGAAAACAATCCGTTGCCATGATTATACGAATACAAGCCCGCTAATATTGCAGCATCGTATGCTTTGTTATCGCTGAATTGCAGATACTCATCAAAGCCTTTCTGATCAAATACAGTATTTGAAAAGAAACTCATCAATGGGTAAAATACATCTTTGATATCATCGTTCGCAGGAACTGAAGTATATACTTT
>JBKCCA010000329.1:0-1908 GCA_046305595.1 bacterium | reverse complement strand
AGTATATACAATATTAATGGGTGATTCAATTCCACAGAGAGACATCAGAATTCAAAATATTGTACATAATGAAATAGTTTACAAGAAAAATGACTTTCTTGTTGACATCCGAATAAAGGCATACGACTTAGCTAATCAGATTGCAAATATTTCAATATTGAAAGATGGCAAATCTGTTTATTCTATTAAACAAAAAATTAGCTCTAAGAACGAAAGTATCTCAATAAAGGCAAAATTAAATGCTGATGTTGGGGGTTATCAAAAGTACACGGTAAAAATAGATCCAATTGGTTCTGAAAAAAATATTAACAATAATATAAGCAACTTCTACATAGAGGTTATTGAGAACAAACAGAAGATAGCTTTAATTGCTGCAGCAGTACACCCCGATTTAGCAGCTATAAAGCAATCGATTGAGAAGAATGAGAATTATCAAGTAGAATTAATATTTGCTGACCAAGTAAATGTTACCAAGCTTAAAGATTATCAATTATTTATTTTACATCAATTACCTACATCGTTTGCTACAGGTAATGATATATTTAAATACATTCAGAATAACAATACTCCAGTTTGGTTAATAATAGGAAATCAAACCTATATTGATTTGTTTAACAAATTGAATTACGGGTTGCGAGTAGGTGGATATAAAAACAATCCGAATGAAGTCTTCCCAAAAATAAGCAATGAATTTCAGGGCTTCGTTTTAGATGAAAGATGGAATGATTTTATTAATGAGCTACCGCCATTACAGTCGCCATATGGAAATTATGCAACAGATAATGCAAGTCAGAAATTATTTAGCCAAAAAATCGGATCAGTAAGTACTGACCAGGCTTTATTAGTTTTTAATAACGCAGGGTCACGTAAAGCAATTTTAATGGGTGAAGGTATTTGGAGATGGAAAATGACGGAGAATAAATTAAAAAACAATTCAGAGCTAATCGATGATTTATGTACCAAAATCATTCAATACTTAAGTTCTAAAGATGATAAAAGAAAGTTCAAAGTATATCTACAAAATAAAAACCCTGAAGAGTCAGATGAAATAATTTTCAGAGCTGAGCTTTATAATGACAGTTATGAAGCTATCAATACACCAGAAGTAAGTTTGAACATCAGAAATCAAAACAATAAAAATTATCCGTTTAGTTTCAACAGAACCGAGAATCAATACGAATTAAATGTTGGTGCATTACCTGAAGGTTCGTATAGTTATGATGCAAGTACATCATTATCGCAAAACAAATATTTAGCAAGTGGAAAGTTCAATGTTATTAAATTAAATTTAGAAGAATTAAATACAGTTGCTGATTTTGATAATTTACGTAATCTCTCAGAATTAACGGGAGCAAAGGCTTTCAGAGCTTCTGAACTTGAAAAATTAAAACAAGAACTATTGAATAATGAAAATTTCAAAACACTCAGTTATGAAGAAAATAAAACTGACGAGTTAATAAATTTGAAATGGATTTTCATTTTATTGCTATCATTATTAACTTTTGAATGGGTGCTTAGAAAATATTTAGGCGTGTATTAATTTGATAAAAAAATCGCCTCAAATCTTTTTTTGCACATATAATAAATTTTTCATTACCTTTGATGTTAATATGTGGAAAATATTTGTGAGTTATTTAAAATCAAATATTTTTCTTTGTATTAGAAACATAAAACATGAAACCCGCTTGCGGTTAAAATTCAAAGGCAGATGATCAAGCGGTCACTGCCTTTTTTTAATTTAACAGAACATGAAAAGAATTCTAAACATCTTAAAAAATAATTACTACATCATTATCTTTTTTGTGTTTCTATTATGGATGTTTCTATTCGATAAAAATGATCTCCGTTGCAAGAGACGTTGATTTGATGTTCGCGTTTTAGATCTAACTTCCATTTAAGTAATGAATT
>JBKCCA010000328.1:0-5827 GCA_046305595.1 bacterium | reverse complement strand
ATTCAGGCTTGTTAACAGCCCTATTTATGAGTATTTCATCATATTTTATGTTGAAAGATGGTATGCATTTCGATTATGGAATGTATTGGGGTTTTGCCTCGCAAATTATTGCTCTGAGTTTTATCTTTATTGGTATTCGCCAGTACAGAAATAATTATGGCGAAGGGAAAATAACTTTCGGTAAAGCTTTTAGCGTAGGTATTTTAATTACTCTAATTGCAAGTGTTTTTTATGTTTTGACTTGGGAAGTCATCTTCAATAATTTCGCTCAAGATTTTATGACGCAATACTCTCAATATGAAATTTCACAAAGAGAGTTAGCCGGAATAAGTGGTGCTGAATTAGAGAAGTTAAAACAAGAGATGGCTCAGCTAACATTAGATTATGAGAAAGCTTATATAAGAATGCCATATACTTTTGTAGAGGTTTTCCCGACCGGATTAATCATGACTTTGATTGCGTCGTTGATTTATAAAAAGAAGTAATGAAAGTAACTGGTATAGGCGGGGTCTTTTTCAAAGCAAAAGACCCTCTTATGTAAAAAGTTTGTTCAAACATATATTGCTATAATTAGTTAGTATATTTGACGATATATATGAAGATACTTTACTCTTACCTAAAAAATTACTGGCAGTTGGGCATATTGGCCTTGGTGTTAGCAGCTATCAATCAAGGTTTTTCATTGCTTGATCCTTTGATTTTTAGACATGTAATAGATAATTACGCTACGAAGTTTGATCAGCTGACGAGAGATGAGTATGTGAAAGGGGTCGGACTTTTACTCGGAGGGACAATAGGGGTAGCATTCATATCAAGAGTAGCAAAGAACTTTCAAGATTATTTCGTGAATGTAATTACACAACGATTGGGAGCGCAAATGTATTCTGACGGATTAGAGCATTCATTAGGATTATCATATTCACAATTTGAAGATCAACGTTCAGGTGAAACATTAGGTATTTTACAAAAAGTGAGAGCTGATGTTGAGAAATTAATTGCTGCATTCGTGAATACTTTATTCACTACTATCATCGGAATTATTTTTGTGATGGTATATGCTATTTCAGTACACTGGTTAATAGCACCAGTATTCTTAGCAGTGGTACCATTATTAGGAGCATTGAGTTCTGCACTAAGCAAGCGTATAAAAAAAGTGCAAAAAGAAATTGTTTCAGAAACTACATCATTAGCAGGCTCAACAACAGAGTCGTTAAGAAAAATTGAATTAGTAAAATCATTAGGCTTAGTACAACAAGAGATTAAGCGATTGAATAATACGACTGGTAAGATCTTAGGACTTGAATTAAAGAAAGTAAAATACATCAGAAGTTTAAGTTTTGTACAAGGTACAGCGGTGAATTTTTTAAGAACCTGTATCATGTTCATTATGTTGTTTTTGATTTTTCAAAGAGAGATTTCAGTAGGTCAAATGTTCTCCTTAATGTTCTACTCATTCTTCATTTTTGGTCCGCTCCAAGAACTCGGTAACGTCATCAACACCTACCGTGAAGCAGAAGTATCATTAGCGAATTTTGAAAAAATAATGAACACGCCTACAGAGCCAAAACCATCGGAACCAGTACATATACCAGTAGTTAAAAACTTAACATTTAATGGAGTTAGTTTTCAGCATCAGAGTTCAAAATCAAAAGCGATTGATCATATAGACTTCACAGTTAATGCTGGTGAAACAATCGCATTTGTAGGTCCCTCGGGTTCTGGTAAAACAACATTAGTGAAATTATTAGTAGGCTTGTATCAACCCATCGAAGGACAAATATTATACAATGGAGTAGTAGGTGACAAGATAGATTTAGATAAGTTCAGAGAGCGTATCGGCTTTGTCACACAAGACACACAGTTATTCGCAGGTACCATCCGCGAGAATTTATTATTCGTAAATCCGCAAGCTACAGACGAAGAATGTTTAGATGTTCTACACAAAGCAGCATGTCAGAATTTATTAGCGCGTGCAGATAAAGGATTAGATTCAATGATTGGTGAAGGCGGTGTAAAAGTTTCGGGCGGTGAGAAGCAAAGATTATCGATTGCTAGAGCATTATTACGTAAGCCAAGTTTAATGGTCTTCGACGAAGCAACATCAGCATTAGATTCATTGACAGAAGAAGAGATCAACGATACCATTAAAAAAGTATCAAAAGGCGATGATCATTTAACGATTATGATTGCACATCGATTATCGACTATCATGCATGCAGATCGTATATATGTATTAGAGCGTGGTAAAATTATAGAGCAAGGCCAACATAATGATTTATTGGAGCATAAAGGATTGTATTATGCGATGTGGAGACAGCAGATTGGGGAGCGTTCAATTGCAGATGAATTAGCATCAATTAAGGCTTAATTATTCTTTTATAGATATTTTTATACGTAATTTTGCATCGTTTAAAACGATTAGTTTTTCTAGTTGTTAAGGATGTATATACCATGAAAAAAAGTCATATAATATTATTAGTGGTAATTGCGCTGGCAATAGGTGCAATTATTAGCACTTTCGCCGATTCAAGTACCTATGGTAACTTCCAAGAGGCTAGAGAATCAGAATCAGAAATACATGTCGTAGGCAAATTAGCCAAAGAAAAAGAAATGATTTACAACCCTATCAAAGATGCCAATTACTTTGCCTTCTACTTAATTGATAATGCAGGTAAAGAATGTAAAGTGGTGTTCAATGGTACCAAACCTCAAGACTTCGAAAAATCAGAACAAATTGTAATCACTGGTAAAATGGAAGGTGATGAATTTCATGCCGATAAAATCTTAATGAAATGTCCTTCGAAATACACCAACGACCAAGTAGAAACCAAAGAATACAAAGCATCTTAATTTTTCTTTAAAAAAACAGAATGGATATTCAATATATAGGTGAGAATTTATGGCCCGGATACTTGGGCCAATTTTTTATAGTTTTATCATTTGTGACGGCAATATTTTCGAGCATTGCCTATTTTTTTGCTAATAAAGAAGAGTCTAGCTCTTGGAAAAAATTAGCAAGAGGCTCTTTCTATTTACATACCATCGGTATCATTGGTATAATCGTTTCATTAGCCTATATCATCGGTAGCCATTTATTCGAATACCATTATGCATGGGCGCACTCTTCGAAATCTTTACCTACTGAATATGTGGTGTCGAGTTTCTGGGAAGGACAAGAAGGCAGCTTTTTATTATGGGCTTTCTGGCAAATGGTACTCTCGTGGGTAGTCATTAAAACTGCTGGCAAATGGGAATCTTCAGTGATGGCTGTGATCTTACTTTCACAGGTGTTCATATGCTCGATGTTGTTGGGGGTAGATGTATTCGGACAAGTAATCGGAAGTTCACCTTTCATACTTTTACGCGAAGCATTGCAAGCTCCAATTTTCCAACGCGCGAATTATTTATCAATGATTGAAGATGGCAACGGACTAAATCCATTGCTACAAAATTACTGGATGGTTATACATCCGCCTACATTATTCTTAGGCTTTGCCTCAATGGTTGTGCCTTTTGCATTCGCCATTGCTGGTGTATGGAATAAAAAATACGATGAGTGGATGAAGCCTGCTTTACCATGGTCTTTATTCGCGGTAATGGTTTTAGGTACGGGAATCATCATGGGTTCGTTCTGGGCTTATGAAGCTTTAAACTTCGGAGGGTTCTGGGCATGGGACCCAGTAGAAAATGCATCATTGATACCTTGGTTGACATTGATCGCCGCAGTACACGTAATACTTGCTTATAAACATACAGGACATTCGTATTTCACAGCATTGTTTTTAGTGTTTATCTCATACGTTTTAGTATTGTACGCTTCGTTCTTAACGCGTAGTGGAATTTTAGGTGAGGCTTCGGTGCATGCTTTTACTGATTTAGGTATGAGCGGACAATTAGTGATTTATATTTTGGTATTCTTATTCGTGGGCTTATGGTTGATGATTAAGAATTGGAAAAATTTCCCGATCACTAAAAAAGATGAAGAAACTTATTCAAGAGAATTCTGGTTGTTCATTGGTGCTATTATGTTGGGAGTTTCATGTTTCCAAATAATCGTGACAACTTCAATACCAGTGATTAATAAAATTATAGGAACGAATTTCGCTCCGCCAACAGATGTAATTGATCATTATAACAAATGGCAAATTCCAATTGCTGTTTTGATTTTATTGATATCAGGTTTAGCACAATTCATGAAATACAAGAAAACTGATAATGCAAAATTCATTTCCGCAATTTTAGTTTCATTAGTTCTTTCTTTAGTATTTACAGGTGTTATAGCTTACTTCGCTGATTTCTTAACGAACATACCTTTCATGCTTTTAATCTTTGCTTCGGTGTTTACCATCTTAGCAAATACGAAAATATTAACTGATGTTTTCAGCGGTAAAATAAAATTAGCTGGTTCTGCATTGGCGCATATAGGCTTCGGATTTATTTTATTAGGAGCATTGATTGCTGCATCAAAAAGTGATGTAATTTCTATCAATAAATCTGGCTTCTCTTATGGTAAAGAATTTAATGAGAAAAATACAAGAGAGAATATTTTATTATGGAAAGATGAGCCTACTAAAATGGGCAATTACATGGTAACCTATAAAGGCGATTCAACTGAAGCACCTAATACTTATTACGAAGTTTTCTATCAAAAATTAAATAAAGAAGGTAAGGTAGTTGATGAATTTACATTATACCCGAATGCGCAAGTAAATCCGAAGATGGGCTTAATTGCCTCACCTGATACTCGTCATTATGTTTTTGAGGATGTTTACACTCATGTGAGTTCTGTGCCTTTGAAAGAAGAGGAGCATGAACCACATGAAGGTCATTCAGATGATGAGAATTATCAAGAACCAAAAATTTTAACCTTCGCTGTAGGTGATACTTTGCCATTCGAAAATTATCAATTGGTATTAGCTAATTTGAATAATAAAGTAGAAGTAAAAGATCTAAAACTAGGTGCTAACGATTTAGTAGTTGCTGCTGAAATTAAAGTATTGAAAGATGGTAAAGTGTATGAGGCTAGTCCGGTTTACATCATCAAAAACAATATTCAATTCGACTTACCAAAAGCGATCGAAGAAGCTGGAATGAAATTTAAATTCAGCAAAATTGATCCGCAGCAAGGTAAAGTAGAAATTACTTTCTACGAAAAGAAACCAGAGCAAAGAGATTACATCATCATGAAAGCAATTGTATTCCCATTCATTAATTTATTATGGGGCGGTACCATCATCATGGTTATAGGTTTTGCCATTTCTATTGTACGTAGAATCAAAGAATTTAAACATCAAAAAGTATGAGACTATCATTCATAGGTACGGGTAATGTTGGCTTTCATTTAATGAATGCCTTTCATGCTGCCCATCATGAAATAGTTGAAATAGTTTCTAAAGATTTTAATAATGCCAATCATTATGCTCAGTTATACCAAGCAAAAAGTATAGCTGAGCCTAATCAATTAAGCGATGAGGTAGATTTTATTTTCATTTGCGTAAATGATTCAAACATCGAATCAATCGCGAATGAGTTAAAAGATTATAAATCATGCATCGTTCATACCGCAGGCTCTGTGAATATCGATGTATTAAACTCTACTAATCATTCGAGCGCTGTCATTTACCCCCTTCAAACTTTCTCGAAAAACAAGCAAATAGAGTACAATAAGATTCCGTTTTTTGTGGAGTGCCTAGATGCTAACATCCAGATAAAAATAAAAGATTTGTTAAATAGCATTGATGCAAGTATGCATACGGCAGATTCAAAACAAAGAATGAGTTTGCATATTGCAGCTGTGTTCGCATGTAATTTTAGTAACCATTTGTAT
>JBKCCA010000327.1:0-1534 GCA_046305595.1 bacterium | reverse complement strand
AGGTGATACACTAGATGTATTAACCGTACGTGAGTCAGAACGTTTACTACGTCGTCAAGAATACATTCGAGATTCAAGAATTATCGTACCCGCAGGCACAAAAAGAACTTCAGATTCAGTTGACATAATTGTAATAGTTCAAGATCGTTGGTCGATTAATGTAGGCGCCGGACTAAGTACTACTGCTGGAGATTTTAGATTAACAGAAAGCAATTTCCTTGGTACAGGTACACGTATCGTTCAAGGTGGTAATTACAATTTTGAAAAAATGAAATTCACCGATTGGTCGGGTGAATTGAAAGATATCAATATAAGAAAATCATACATTGACGGATCTATATTCTATAATATAAGACCCGATATGAGATGGCATGGTGTTAATTTCGAAAGAACTTTTTATTCGCCATTAACAAAATGGGCAGGCTCTGCAGGTATCACACGATATATACAAAATTTAGAATTCGATTTATTCAAAGATGGCTCTATCATTCCAGCTACATTGAGTTATAATGTTGCTGACTTCTGGCTAGGACGAAGTTTAGCGATTTCAAAAAGAAATATTGCAGGTAGAAGTACATCATTTATTCTTGGCTCGAGATATGTCAATACAAAGTTCTTCGATAAACCCAGCTTGAGTTTAGATACGAATAACTCTTACCAAAACAGAGAAATGCTTTTGTTCAATTTAGGTATAGCTACTCGTAGATATTATAAAGACAAAAAAATCTTTCGTTTCGGAAATACAGAAGACGTACCAGAAGGTAGAAACTTCACAGTTATTGGTGGATATTATAATGAAGGCTCTGAAGATTATATTTATAATGCGTTGAAATTTTCAGGCGGACAAAACATAGAAGGCTTTGGCTATGTATCAGGTGCTATACAATATGGTGTATTTTTTAATGACTATGTAGCAACAAGAGGTGTGCTAAATTTTGATTTAAGTTACTTTTCTAACCTCTGGACACGTGGAAAATGGAATATGCGACAATTCGTGTATTTGCAAGCTACAAACGGACTGAATCGTATAGCAGGTGAATATATCACACTTAATGGTAGAAACAACGAAGGACTTTATGGCTTCAACAGTTTTGCAGTGATGGGACAAAATAAAAGCTTACTAAAATTTGAATCCATTATATACACTCCATTCAATTATGCGGGTATTCAAGTTGCAGCTGTAGTATTTGCTGGTTTTGGTAAAATAGGTAGACCTAATCCTGCTTACGCCTTTGTTAACGAAAACACCATTTACCAAGCCTATGGCTTAGGTTTCTTGATACGTAAAGAAAACTTAGTAGTAAATACTATTCAAATTTCATTTGGCTATTATCCTAATCTACCGGATGGTACGGGCAATCAAATTAGATACAACCCAATCGGAATAAATAACTTAAATTTGAGAGACTTCGATATTTCGAAACCCGATTTTATTAATTATAGATAATATGGAAGAGACTAAAAATGATATAAAAGTTCTTGTTCATGAATTGAAAGAGTATTTCAACTTACGAACAAAATTAGCTGAATTACA
>JBKCCA010000326.1:0-1422 GCA_046305595.1 bacterium | reverse complement strand
TCTTTAGATATTACTTTTTTAGCTAGTGAATAACTATTAAGTTTATTAAGGCCTTCAGCGTTTTGAATGTAATATTCGAGGAGGTAAGATTCGTTCGGACTTATTTTTTGGGTATTGTATATTTCGTGATAGAAGGCAAGTTTTGTAATGTTTGTTGGAATGAAGTTATTTACAATGGGTAATAATTTATAACCATTTCTTGTAAATGCATCGTTGGTTTTACTAACTGAATAAGACTCAATCAAAATAATATCAGAGCTATTTATTTTTTTATCATCGTATTCTATTGTAATTTCTTGTGATACCGACTCTGAGTTCTTAATGTTATTATTATCAGCAATACTTAACTCCATGGTATATTTACCATTTGGCAATGAAGTTCTTTTTTGATCTAAAAAAATAAAATCTACTTTGTTGGTATCTGTAATTTCTTGACTTAATAGGTTAAATCTATCGATGCTTACAATTTCATTTTCTTTTCTAAATATTATAGAAATACCTATACTTCCTTGATAAGTACCTGCTTTAATAGCTTTATATTCTACTGAGCTTCCAACAATAGAGAAGTGTGTTTCTACATATGGTTTGTTTTCAGGTGTATTAAAAGTATAATAAGATATATATGCTTTCAACTTCTTAGCTTCAACATTTTGAATGCTAATTAAGCTTAAAATTAAAAGCAATAGGAGAGTAGATGTCTTTTTCATTAACTGTTATAATAAAGAATTAATATTTTACTTTTGTAAAGTTACAAAATTTAAGATGCACATCAATTATTTGCCCTCTATAGGTTATTTCCAACAAATGCTAGCTGATGATAATTCTACATTACATTTAGCAGATAGATACATTAGAAAATCATTGAGAAATAGAACCTATATTCTAGGTGCAAATGGAAAGTTAATACTTTCTATACCCACAACCAAATTGGGAGACGATAGTAGAATGTTTGAACATATAGAATTATCGTATGCTGAAAACTGGCAAAAGCAACATTGGAAAAGTATTCAGTCAGCCTATAGAAGATCTCCTTATTTTGAATTTTACGAAGATTATTTTCTGAAATTTTATTCTGAACAAGGCTATCAATATTTATGGGAGTTCAATTATGAGCTTATTTTATTGATTATTAAACTTTTAAAAATAGAGAAAACTATAATTCTCAATAGAGAAGAGACATTTAATAAGCCCAACGAGTATAATTTAGTTAAACCATGTGAATATCAGCAGGTGTTTGTTAATAAATTGCCATTTGTAGAAAATTTGAGCATTATAGATCTAATTTTCAATAAAGGTCCTCAAAGTAAAATGTATATTTAATGTCTAATGACATAGATTATTTTACATTTTTTTAATATATCGTTTGTATATTAGAGAATATTTTAGAATTTTACATCAAATACAAATAATTTAATAATAAAT
>JBKCCA010000325.1:0-1225 GCA_046305595.1 bacterium | reverse complement strand
ATAATTTTCAATAATGAATTAACACAATTAGCAAATACACATGCTAATTTTAAATTATATAATATTCTGGATGATGCGAATGCCAATACGGCTGATCTTTACAAAGGCTTAATCACTAAAGAAAAAGTTTTGGCATTGATTGAAAATCATGTGGGATTGAATTTAGATAATGAGTTTTTCATATGCGGACCTACACCAATGATGAAGAATGTTGAGGAGTCATTATTGAATTTAAAAATTGCAAAAGAGAAAATTCATTTAGAATATTTCACTGCGAGTTTAGAAGCTGCTAAAGAAACTGTACAAGCTACAGGTGATAAAGTAGTTGCACAAGTAACTGTTTTATTAGACGGTGATGAAACAACATTTGAGCTAGCATCTGATGGTAAGAATATTTTAGATGCAGCGATGGATAATGATTTAGATGTACCATTCTCATGTAAAGGAGCTGTATGTTGTACTTGCAGAGCTAAGGTTCTTGAAGGTAAAGTTCACATGAAAGCAAACTATGCTTTAACAGAAGAAGAAGTAGCTGAAGGATTTATTTTAACTTGCCAAGCGCATCCGTTGACAGCGAAGGTGGTGGTTGATTATGACGTGTAGTAAGTATTCAGTATTACGTATTCCGTATTACGATGTACTAAACATTAAATTATCAATAAATTGTGAATCTTTTAAATTAACGTACATCGGAATACTGTGTACGGAATACGGAATACGGAAATGAATATAATCATCACAGGCGCCTCATCAGGCATAGGTTTCGAAGCAGCATTAGAATTAGTTAAAGATTCTAATAATACGGTGGTGGCTATTGCGCGTTCTGTGGAGAAATTAAAAACATTAAATAAAATCGCAAAAGATTTAAATCCGGAAGCGAAATTATTACCTGTGCAATTTGACATTGTAGATGGTGTGTATGACGAGGGATTAATTCCTTTTTTGAATCATCATTTAACAGGTCCGATCGACATCTTAATTAACAACGCCGGTGTCTTAATCAACAAACCATTTGCAGAGCAATCAGATGAAGATTGGATGCAGATGTTTCAGACAAATGTGATGGGACATGTGCGTATGATACGAGCATTATTACCTTATTTCAATAAGCCTTCACATATAGTAAACATTGGTAGTATGGGCGGATATATGGGATCATCTAAGTACAACGGATTGGTATCATATTCAGCATCAAAAGCTGCATTACATACTATCACCGAATGCC
>JBKCCA010000324.1:0-7166 GCA_046305595.1 bacterium | reverse complement strand
CTATTATTCATTTCTTTCATCATAGGATCAGTATTCATTTACCCTTCAAAAATTGCAGTAGGTTGGGATGCTACACCAGCACATTTTCCATACTATGAATTAAGAGCTAATTTGATTAGTCACTTAAATGAAAAAGAAATTAATATAAATAATGTAGCATCAGGTTTCCCTAATTTAGATACTAGAGAAATCTTAGAATTGAATGGCGACACTTCTAAATTTCAGTCGTATCATTTAAATAATACTGAATATATCGTTTGGTCAAATATTTTCAATTACCCCGATGAGTTAATAGATCAAATTCAATCGTATGAATTAATTTATGAAGAAGAAAAAAGAGGAATCTTTATGAGACTTTATAAAATTAAGAAGAGTGATCAGCAATAACCTTCCATTCTCCGTTTATCTTTTTCATTTGTAATGTAAAGAATCCGCGTGGTTGATCTTTCTCTCGATCTAAGATCCACTCACCTAAAACAAAAGAATAATCAGAGGTATAAATATCTACTTTCAAAATATTAAAAGTTAATTTACCCATTGCAGATTTATCAGGGTATGATTTTTTATAATTATCAAAAGTCTTCTGCCACCCATATTGAGGTCCGCGTTTACCAACAAACAACAATGAGTCAGATTGCCAATAGCCCATCATATATTGCTGTAGGTTACCATTATTCCATGCCAAACGTTGATTTTCTAAAACATTCAGAATCTCTGACTTATCATTATTTTGAGCAAAAATACTGTGACTTAACAGTAAAATAAGCTTAATAAGAAGTATTGTTCTCATATTTAGGGATTAATTAAAAAACATTAAGTCAATATAATACGTTTACTCAACATGCGCGGCTTTTTATTTAGTAAATTTTCGGAAAATGACTTACCAAAAGGATCTTTTGAGGAGCTGTTAAAGCTTTTTATGGAACTTTTAAACTATACATCAGGCGATGCTGACGAAGCATTAGCATGGATGAATGAGTTAGATAAAAAATATAAAATCACCAACGATGAATATGGCTTGGGTGATTTCATCGAAGATTTAAAGAAAAACGGATATCTAAAAGATGATGATAATACAGGTGGTTTCAAAATCACTGCAAAGTCAGAACAGACCATTCGTCAATCAGCACTAGAAGAAATTTTCGGGAAACTTAAGAAAACTGGTAGAGGTCAGCATCAGTCAAATTTTTCTGGACAAGGAGATGAACGTAATGCAGAACGAAGACAATTTGAGTTTGGTGATGCCTTAGATAGAATAGACATTACACAATCAATACACAATGCACAAATAAATCATGGTATCTCAGATTTTAAATTAACAGAACGTGATTTAGAAGTTGAGGAGATGGATTATAAAACTCAAGCGTCAACAGTGTTGATGATTGATATCTCACACTCAATGATTTTGTATGGTGAAGATAGAATAACACCTGCTAAGAAAGTAGCAATGGCATTGTCTGAATTAATAAAGGTTAAATACCCAAAAGACACTTTAGACATTATTGTATTCGGCAACGACGCATGGCCTATTGAGGTAAAAGATTTACCTTATTTACAAGTTGGACCGTATCATACAAATACCTATGCTGGATTAGAGTTAGCAGTAGATATATTACGTAGAAGAAAAACCAACAACAAACAAATTTTCATGATTACCGATGGTAAGCCATCGTGTTTAAAAGAAGGTGCAAAATATTACAAAAACAGTGTAGGCCTCGATAGAAAAATCGTAAATAAAACTTTAAACATGGCCGCGCAATGTAAAAAATTAAAAATTCCGATTACTACATTCATGATTGCAAATGACCCTTATTTACAACAATTCGTACGTTTGTTTACACAAACAAATGGAGGTCGTGCTTTCTATAGTTCATTGAACGGACTAGGTGAATATGTGTTTGAAGATTATGTAAAAAATAGAAGAAAAACAGTTAAATAAAAAAAGATGAAAGATATTACAGCTATTAAAACATTTGCTGAATTAAAGAAATTAGGTTACCAATCAAAATCAATAAAAAACGAATTAAGAGATAATTTAATCGAAAGATTAAAACGTAAAGAAAAAAGTTTTGAAGGTATCATCGGATTCGACGATACTGTAATACCAGAAATACAAACTGCAATTTTATCAAAGCATAATATTTTGTTATTGGGATTACGCGGACAAGCTAAAACAAGAATAGCAAGATCATTGGTAGAATTATTAGATGAATACATACCATACATAGAAGGTTCAGAATTATTTGACGATCCCTTTAATCCGATTTCATGGTACGGTGTAAACACCATTAATGAATTAGGCGATAAAACACCCATCGCTTGGTTACATCGTTCTGCTAGATATACTGAGAAATTAGCTACTCCGGATGTTACGGTTGCAGACCTTATTGGTGACATTGACCCTATAAAAGCAGCATCGCAAAAATTATCATATGCAGATGAAAGAGTGATTCATTACGGATTAATACCAAGATCTCATCGTCAGATTTTTGTAATCAATGAATTACCAGATTTACAAGCAAGAATTCAGGTAGCATTATTTAATATTCTACAAGAGAAAGATATTCAAATTCGCGGATTCAAATTAAGATTGCCATTAGACATTCAATTTGTATTTACAGCGAACCCAGAAGACTATACAAATAGAGGTAGTATAGTTACTCCATTAAAAGATAGAATTGAAAGTCAAATTCTTACTCATTACCCAAAAACAATCGAAATCGCTAGAACAATTACAGAGCAAGAGGCAGATATAGATGAACATCAAAAATCAACAATAAAGGTAAATGAGATTGCGAAGATTTTAATTGAACAGATCGCATTTGAAGCTCGACAAAGTGAGTATATCGATAAGAAGAGTGGTGTATCTGCACGTTTAACGATTAGTGCTTATGAAAATCTAGTAAGTACTGCTGAACGTAGAATGCTAATCAATGGAGATGATAATACTTCAGTACGAATAACAGATTTCTTAGGTGTATTACCATCGATCACTGGTAAAATAGAATTAGTTTACGAAGGTGAATTAGAGGGACCAGCAAAGGTTGCTCACATCCTATCAGGTAAAGCAATTAAAACAATGATTGTAGATTATTTACCTGACCCAGAAAAAGCTAAGAAAGCAAAAGAGAAAAACCCTTATCAAGATATTATTGAATGGTTTGCAGAAGGCAACCAATTCGATATGGTTGATAATTTAAATAATAAAGAGTATAAAGCTAAACTTAAATCGATACCAGGTTTAGAGAAAATAGTTAGTAGTAAAGTTTCAAAAACTGATGAAGACACAAAACTATTCTTAATGGAAATGGCTCTTCATGCATTAGCAGAATATTCGTTAATTAGTAAAAATTATTTAGATAATGGTTACGAATTCAAAGACATGTTTAACACATTATTTGGTGGTAACATATCTGATGACGACGACTATGATGTTGACAATGATTTAAGATTTAGATAATAAATGGAGAGTAGAATATTAAGTTTATTGGTTGTAACAGGTGCATTATTATTACTAGACTATTATATATTTCAAGCAGTAAAAACATCTTTTGATTTCGAATCTGAAAAAAAGAAAAGATGGTTAATGAGAGGTTATTGGTTCATAGTAGCCATTACTATTGCAGGTTTATTTTTAGGAATATTTTTATCAATAGGTAGAGTACTAAGAACAGTTTTATTTGTCTGGTTCTTTGTGCATTATTTTTCTAAGGCTTTTGCATTACCATTTTTATTAATTGATGATTTAAGAAGATCAGCAATTTGGTTAACGAGAAAATTAGGTCTCAAAAGAAATAAAGTTGAAGAACTAGAAATAGTAGAAGTAAAAGAAGGAATAAGTAGATCAGAGTTTATAAGCAAAACCGGATTGGTGATGGCTGGATTGCCATTTGTAACGATGAACTATGGTATGATATCAAATAACGTATATGATTACCAAGTAAAACGTAAAAAAATTATTATTCCTAATTTACCAAAGAGTTTTGATGGTATAAAAATCGGACAAATATCAGATGTTCATTCAGGATCATTTTTTGATAAGTTAGCAGTACAAGGAGGCGTTGATTTATTAAATGCAGAAAAATGTGATATAGTTTTTTTCACTGGAGATTTAGTAAATGATCAAACTGCAGAGATGAAAGATTACACAAATATCTTTGATAAAGTTAAAGCTCCGATGGGTGTGTATTCAATTTTAGGTAACCATGATTATGGTGACTACAAACAATGGCCAAGTGTACAAGCAAAAAAGAAAAACTTAGAAGATTTATACGAAGTACATAAAAATTTAGGTTGGGATTTGTTATTAAATGAAAATAGAATTATTGAACAATCGGGAGATAAAATTGCAATCGTAGGTGTAGAAAATTGGGGTTCAAATTTAAGGTTCCCAAGAAAGGGTGATTTAGTAAAAGCCAAAGAGAATACCGAGGAGGCAGCTGTGAAATTACTATTATCACATGACCCAAGTCATTGGCGAGCTCAAGTATTAAAAGATCATAAAGATATAGATATGATGTTTGCAGGCCATACTCATGGTATGCAATTTGGTATTGAGTTTGGTGATTTCAAATGGAGTCCGGCTCAATATGTTTACCCCGAATGGTCAGGATTATACGAACATGAAAAGCAGAAGTTATATGTAAATGTTGGGTACGGATTTTTAGGTTACCCAGGCCGTATCGGAATTTTACCAGAAATAACAGTCTTTGAATTGAAATCTGCGTAAGTTTGTGAATGCTCAAATCAGCCTTTGCATTTCTTGCCTATAGTAATATATATATAGCAATTGCTGCTGCTAGTCAAACAGCTCTGTATCTAATTATACATGATATTAAATTAAATATAGAGCTGTTATTATTTACATTTTTCTCTACAATCATCGTATATCTATTTGCAGTTGGCTACCCCAATAAGAAACATTCGAATGATCAAAATAACAGGATTGCATGGTTGAATAATAACTCGAAACTGGTACATATAATTATGTTAACATCAGTTATTGCTTGCACCATCCTAATAAATTATTTAGATCATAAAATTGAAATACTACTAGTTGCTGCATTTGCTTTGTTATACAACATAAGAATTAAAGCTCTTAATTTTCATGGAATAAGGTCTCTGCCCTTTCTTAAAATTCTAAGTATCGCATTGGTATGGGTTATGGTTTGTAACGTTTATCCAGCTATTATTTATGGTTTAGAACTGAGTTCAGATGAATTAATTAGAATTGCTTTAAAATTTCTATGGATAATCGCCTTAACAATACCCTTTGACATACGAGATATTTACGTTGATCAACAACAAAATCTAATAACGATACCATCTATATTAGGCGAAGCGAATGCCTATAGCCTTAGTTATTCCATGTTTATTCTAATAAGTTTAGGTCATTTTATAATTTTCGGACGAACAACAGAAAGTATAATAGTGCTAATAAGCTCATTAATAGCAATTTTAGCAATTCATAGCAGTAAGAGTAGAAAGAAAGATCTAGATTATTTAATAAAGCTCGACGGACTATTAATTTTGCAATTCACCCTATTTTACTTTATAAATATTTTAAATTAACATTAATTAATATATACCTTTGTGTTAACTAAATTAACATGAAAACCCAACTACTTTCTGGAGGCATATTACTAAGTTCTATTTTCTTACTTAGTGCCTGTTCAACAAATGAAGAAACTGAAATAAATTCATTAAAATGGATGCTAGGTAAATGGCAGAGCAGCACTGAAGAGGGTACATTATACGAAGAGTGGAAAAAGGTAAATGACTTTACTTATTCGGGTCATGCATATGCAATCACTGCAGAAGGCGACACAACATTTTCAGAGACTGCAGAGATTACCAACACTAATGGATCTATCACATATTCAGTAACAGTAAATGAAGAATCTTCAACTGATTTTGCATTGGTTGATAACCAAGAGAGAGCAGTATTTGAAAATGTAGATCACGATTTCCCACAAAGAATTATATACCAAAAATTGGCAAAAGATTCATTATTTGCTAGAATTGAAGGCACAGTTGATGGTGAAGATCAATTCGAAGAATATCGTTACGTTAAAAGTAAATAGTCTATTCTAATACGAACTTATAGCCTAAGCCTCTTACTGTTTGTAAAAGCATAGGTTGTTCAGGGTTATTTTCTATTTTCTTTCTTAGTCGAACAATGTGCATGTCGAGAGTACGAGTATTTACATCAGAGTTATAGCCCCAAACTACCATCATTAATTCATCGCGATTAATTACCTTATTCATATTTTTCAAGAAATACAATAAGATTCTATTTTCTAAAATTGTCAATTCCACTTTTTTGCCATCACGAAGTAACATGTGTATACTCGGATGATGCTCCATATTAGCGAATTTGATAACATCAGACTTTTCAGAATTTACAATGAACTTAACCTTATTTTCAATTAGGGCCATCAATACTTCCATACTAAATGGCTTAGTGATGTAATCAGTTACTCCGAAATTATAAGCATCTATTTTATCTATATCTTGGGCTTTAGCAGTAATCATTATAACGATACCACTGAAATCTTGTTCACGAGTAGATGTGCAAACTTCAGAACCAGTTTTACCCGGTAACATCCAATCAAGCAGAACAATATGAGGTTGTTCTTTTAAAATTAATTGTTCACCAGTAGTGCCATCAGCTGCCTCAAAAACTTGATAGCCTTCTGATGCAATTCTTTGACTTACTAATAATCTTAAATTGCTATCGTCTTCAACAATTGCAATTTTAACTTGACTTTTTTCCATCGTTTAAATTTATAGAGCGAAAATAATATATAATTAACTATCTGTTTGTAAAATGATTGTTTCTAATCTATTGGCAAAATGATTTTAAATTCAGAACCTTTCCCTAATTCACTCTTTACACTTATCTCACCCTTCATAAATTTAACAACTTCTTTACAAAAGGCCAAACCTATACCTACACTACCTTGTTGGTTGAATTGGTTTTCAATTCTATAAAACTTATTGAATACATTATCAATCTCATCACTAGGTATACCTATACCATTGTCTATAAATGTAAGTATCAGCTGCAGCTTTACTCTTTTTATCTTTATTTGTAGTATTCGATTATCTGCTGATGAATACTTATAGGCATTATCCATCAAATTCTGAAATAAACTATATAACAA
>JBKCCA010000323.1:0-1190 GCA_046305595.1 bacterium | reverse complement strand
GTTAGATATCTCGAGCTCTTTAAATATAGGTGAGTTAGCAAATGCTAAAGCATAAACACAACATTGAAAACATAGTATTATTAAATATTTTTTCATTTTTCAAATGTTGCCTTTACTTCGATATTAATTTCCTCTGCTATTTTTTGATGTACCACTTTAGGTATGGAGATGTCATAATCTTCTAATAAGACAGTAAATTTAGAAGTAATGATTAGCATATTCCCTTTCACTTCTACCACTGATTTTATGATGCGGTCTTTTTCAATACCATGAATTTGTAACTTGCCTTTTGCTCGCACTTCGTATTTACCATCTTTAGAAAAATCTATTGGGTCAACAATTTTACCCTTGAATGTAGATCGCGGGAATTTGTTTGACTCCATATAATTTTCATTGAAATGTTCTTCTTGTAAAGCACTATTGAATCCTTTAAAACTGGAGTTGTTGACTGTAAAAGCATAAGTCAAATCAGTACTAAGAATTAAGCCTTTTAACTCCGTTGATTTAGCTTGAATTAATTCTAATGGGGCTTCTGATTTAAAGGAAATGTTGCCTTGCTTTAAGAGCCATTTATTTACTGTTTGCGAAACAGCAATATTTGATAGCAACATCCCCAGAAAAAGTAATTTTAGAAACTTCATAATTCGAAAATAAATCATTAAAACGACATGGCGATTAAATATACATCAATAACCTACAAGAAATTTCTCATTCAGTAGGCTAATAAACGTACTCAGCTATTATAAAAGCTCCTTAGTCTGAATTTAAATGCCTTAAAACATTGATGGTTCTTTCTAGCTTATCATCATCAAAATCGAGGTGTGTTACAAATCGTACAGTTTGTTTACCCATGGTATTCGCAACAATACCTTCTGACTTTAATTTCGCTAAGAAGACATCTGCATTCACTTGATCTATTAATTTAAAAATGATGATGTTCGTATCTACTGGCAAGAGTTCTTTTACATAGTTAGCATCACCCAAGACTTCTGCAATTGCTTTCGCTCTTTTATGATCTTCTATTAATCTATCTACATGAAAATCTAAAGCATACGATGCAGCAGATGCGAGTATACCCGCTTGACGCATTCCACCACCTAAAACTTTTCGAACGCGCCTAGATTTTTTGATAAACTCTTTTGTTCCAAGTAGTAATGATCCAACAGGAGCTCCGAGTCCTTTTGATAAAC
>JBKCCA010000322.1:0-1084 GCA_046305595.1 bacterium | reverse complement strand
TATGGATCAAAGGTAATCCTGATTTAGGAAATGTACGTTCAATCGTTGTAGGTATTCGTAATCGTTCAGGTGTGCCTGAAGACCCTAAATGTATTCAAGTTTGGTTCAACGAATTATTGTTAACAGAATTCGATGAGCAAGGTGGTTGGGCGGCAACAGCAAGAGTGAATGCTCAATTAGCAGATCTTGCAAACGTAACTTTATCGGGTAGTAGAAGTACGATCGGATTCGGATCTATTGATAAAAAAGTAAGTGAAAGAAATAGAAGTGACGATCGTCAATACGATGTGGCATCGAATATAGAATTAGGTAAGTTCTTCCCTGAACAAACTGGTATGAGAATACCGATGTATGTTTCGTATTCTGAAGCGATCAGTACTCCTCAATTTGCGCCTAACAATCCGGATATTTTACTCGACAATGTTTTGAGTGAATTAAGTAAATCGCAACAAGATTCTATCAAGCGAATTACAGAAGATTATACTCGACGAAAAAGTATAAGTTTTACGAACGTCAAGAAAGAAAGAAGAGACACTAAGAAGAAGCCAAAATTATACGATGTAGAAAACTTCAGTGTGACCTATTCGTATAATGATCAATACCGAAGAAATTATAATACGGAGTATGATATTGTAAAAACCTATAGAGGTGCATTAGCTTATAACTTTAACACTACTCCTAAAGAAGTCAGACCTTTTGACAAGGCTATAAAAAGTAAAAATCTAAGATTGATTAAAGATTTCAATTTTAATTATATACCATCAGCATTAGATTTTAGAATTGATGTAGATCGATTATACTCAGAAAATAAAGTACGTAACATCAACTCAAATTTGTTGGTAATACCAGCTACTTTTAATAAAGATTTTAGAATTAATAGAGTCTACGGTTTAAGATATGACTTAACGAAATCATTAAAGATAGATTTCAATGCGAATAATATTGGAGTAGTAGATGAACCTGTAGGTAAAATTGATACACGTGAAGAAAAAGATTCAATCATTACGAACCTTAGATCATTAGGTCGTACAACTGATTACTCACAAAATACTAATATCAATTACCAAGTACCTATTAATAAATT
>JBKCCA010000321.1:0-3427 GCA_046305595.1 bacterium | reverse complement strand
ACACAATTTTTTTTGATCGTGACGATGCTAACGATCATTATTTTTTATTTTGTAAAAACACGGTATAAAAACAAATTACACCAACGATGAAACAATTTCGCGACGATGATACCTTTGTAAAAGGTAAACGATTCGCTTTCTATAATGATGAGTTTTATTTCAAATCACAAAACGAGATGAACTCTTTGTTTTCTGACATCCCCCAGGCTATCGATAATACTAATGAGATTGTAGATAAAGTAGAGATTCTACAATTAAAACAAGATATATTATTACCCAATTTTCAAATACCTCAAAGCTTCAGCACTCAAGATGAATACTTGCGACACATTACAAATGAAGGTGCTCGCAAAAGATATGTCGATGTTACGCCAGAAATTCAAGAGCGTATAGACTTCGAATTATTCACCATTGAAAAAATGGGATTCGCTGGTTACTTCTTAATTGTTGCAGACTTTATAAAAGCAGGTAGAGATATTGGTGTGTTTGTAGGTCCGGGTCGTGGTTCGGCAGCAGGTTCAGCTGTTGCTTATTGCATAGGCATCACCAACATCGACCCTATTAAATACAATTTACTTTTCGAGCGTTTCTTAAACCCCGAGCGTAAATCAATGCCCGATATTGATACTGACTTTGATGATGAAGGTCGACAAAAAGTTATCGATTATGTTGTAGATAAATATGGTAAAAATCAAGTAGCACAAATCGTTACTTATGGCACCATGGCTGCTAAAATGAGTATTAAAGATGTGGCGCGTGTGATGGATTTACCTTTAGCAGAATCTAATGCTTTAGCAAAATTAGTTCCCGATAAACCAGGTACTGAATTAGTAAGAGTATTAACGGCTAAGATTGATGGTGAAGGCGGATTGAAAGATAAAGAAGCATATGGCGCTGATGATCTTGATAACATAAAACAATTACGAGCGATTTTAAATTCTGATGATTTTAAATCGAGCGTTTTAAAAGAAGCTTTAATTCTTGAAGGCTCTGTACGTGGTACAGGTATACATGCTGCAGGTATTATCATTGCGCCAAAAGATTTAACAGAAATCATTCCAGTTGCAACATCCAAAGATACCGAACTATTAATTACACAATACGATGGTAAAGTTATTGAAGATGCTGGTGTAATTAAGATGGACTTTTTAGGTCTAAAAACATTAACGATTATTCGTGATGCTTTACAATTAATTAAGCAAAATAAAGGTGTTGAAATTGATATAGATTCTATTCCGCTGGATGATGCAAAAACATTTGAGTTATATCAAAGGGCAGAGACCAACGGTACATTTCAGTTTGAATCGCCGGGTATGCAAAAACATTTGATCGATTTGAAACCTGATAAGTTTGAAGATTTAATTGCGATGAATGCTTTGTATCGCCCCGGACCTATACAATATATACCGAAGTACATTGCACGTAAACATGGTCGAGAACTAGTGACGTATGACTTACCAGAGATGGAAGAATACTTGCAAGACACTAATGGTATTACGGTGTATCAAGAGCAGGTGATGTTGCTCTCTCAAAAGTTAGCTGGCTTTTCAAAAGGTCAAGCAGATACTTTGAGAAAAGCAATGGGTAAAAAAGATCGTAAGACATTAGATAATTTAAAAGATACGTTTATACAAGGTGCAGTTGAGAAGGGGCTAGATCAGAAAAAATTAGAAAAAGTCTGGACAGACTGGGAAGCATTTGCATCGTATGCATTTAATAAATCACATTCAACTTGTTATGCATTTGTTGCTTTTCAAACAGCATATTTAAAAGCGAATTATCCATCTGAATATATGGCATCTGTATTAACTCATAATTTGAGTAATATAGATAAGATTACATTTTTCTTAGAAGAATGTAAACGAATGGGTTTGCAAGTTTTAGGTCCGGATATTAACGAAAGTATCTACAAGTTTTCAGTAAACGCAGCAGGTCAAATTCGATTCGGATTGGGAGCAGTTAAAGGAGTAGGAGAGGCAGCTGTAGAATCTATCATTGATGAAAGAAATCAAAATGGTAAATACAATTCAATTTTTGATTTAGTACGTCGTGTGAATTTGCGAGCAGCAAATAAGAAAACATTTGAATCACTCGCAAATGCAGGGGCTTTCGACTCTTTCGGAATTCATCGTGCAGCTTATTTTCATCATGAATTAAATGAAACAGGGAACTTTTTAGAGAAGGTTTTAAAGTTTGGTGCGAACTATCAAGACAGTTTATCAGCTTCTCAATCATCATTATTTGGAAGTGGAACTGCAGCTCAAATACCAGAACCAAGAATACCAGTTTGTGAAGAATGGGGATTCTTGCAGAAGCTGAGATATGAAAAAGAAGTGGTAGGGTTTTATATATCAGGTCATCCCCTAGATGAATTTCAGTATGATATTGATAAGTTTTGTACAGCAAGAGTATCAGACTTAAAAATCGTAAGTATGTTCAGTGGTAATAAATTTGAAACGAATGCTGATATTAATAAAGCTGTCAATGAAGATGAAGAGCCATCAGCAAATGATCAAGCGTTAGAGCGTTTTGAAAAAATTAAAAATAGGGAATTAGCAATAGGCGGATTGGTGAGTTCAGCGAATCATAGAATTTCAAAAACTGGTAAGCCTTTCGGTTCATTTATGATTGAAGATTTTAATGATCAGACAGAGTTAGCTTTATTTGGAGAAGATTATTTGAAGTTTAAGCCATTTATAAACGAAGGACTTTTCTTATTTATGAAGGGGAAGGTTCAAGAGCGATACGGACAGAAGGGAAATTGGGAGTTTAAAGTACAACATATACAATTATTGACAGATGTACGTGACAAGTTGGCTAAGAGTATCACACTGACATGTTACCTAAGTGATTTGAACGAACAATTGGTAGAACAGATTGTTAATGTGATAAGAGAGAATGACTTGCCAGAGCTTCAAAAGAACTGTGAACTGCGTATTAAAGTGGTAGATCAAGAACAAGGCATCGCAATAGATATGTTAAGTAAGGCTACCAAGGTTAATCCGTCTAATGAAATGTTGAGGTCATTAGAACAGCTAAAAGGAATACATTTCCGTTTGAATTAATGCCAAAATTACCTCATTTTTGAATTGGCAAACAAATTGATAAACATTATAAAATAAAAACAAATAAAATGGCTTTAGAAATAACAGATGCTAACTTCGAAGAGTTAGTATTAAAATCAGACAAACCAGTATTGGTTGATTTTTGGGCAGAGTGGTGCGGACCTTGCCGTATGGTTGGACCTGTAGTTGAAGAATTAGCAAAAGACTACGAAGGTAAAGCTGTAATTGGTAAAGTTAACGTTGACAATAACCCTGGTATATCGATGAAATATGGTATCAGAAACATACCTGCATTATTATACTTCAAAGGTGGTGAGATTGTAGACAAACAAATAGGTGCAGTGCCGAAAAATATTTTAGCA
>JBKCCA010000320.1:0-2496 GCA_046305595.1 bacterium | reverse complement strand
GCTAAATTGAGTATGGCGAATGTTTCTAAGAGTAGACTTCCTTGGTAAATACTAAAATCAAACACCTCGAGTATCACTGCATCTTTTGAGAAGGAACCACTGAACAAAGGAATACCAATCAATGATGCGGCGCTGAAAGTAAAAGCGATGAAAGTTATCGGTAAATGTTTTATTAAGCCTTGTGCATTGCGAATATCTTGCGCATCTTTTTCATTTTTATAATGGTAATGATGATGCAAGAAATGAATGATAGAGCCTGCTGATAAAAATAAGCTGGCCTTGTAAAATGCATGTGCGTACAAATGATTGAAGGCTGCACTCTCTGATGCTGCACCTATTGCACTCAACATATAACCCAATTGTGAAATGGTTGAGTATGCTAAAATTTTCTTAAGGTCGTATTGTTTAAGCGCGATGAATGCTGCCATGAAACTCGTGAAAGAACCAATGACGATCATCGTAATATGAACATCTATGCTTAGTAAAAACTGTAAACGAATTAATAGATAGATACCAGCGATTACCATGGTAGCAGCGTGAATGAGGGCTGAGATCGGTGTAGGGCCTTCCATTGCATCGGGTAACCAGATGTGTAATGGGAACTGAGCTGACTTCGCGATGACTGCAATTAAAAAGCAATAACCTGATACACTCAACAACCATTGTTGTTGCAAGCTTAAATCTTTTAATACTTCGAATTGATATTCTTTCAATAATCGATAATCGAATGTTTGATATACACTGAGTAATATCATGAGTCCGATTAAGAAACCTATATCTCCTATTCTATTTACAATGAATGCTTTTTTATTCGCGAGTATGGCTGATTGTTTTTTGTTATAGAAACCAATCAAGAGGTATGATGAAAAGCCTAATAACTCCCAACACATATACGTAACCAAAAGATTCGCACTTAACACCAGTGCAATCATGGAGAACATAAAGAGATTGATGTATGCGAAATATTTCGAATACTCTTCTTCGCCACGCATGTATTCGTAAGAGAAGATGATAACTAAAGCGGTTATGAATGCAATCATGAAAATCATATGAATGCTCATTTGATCGATCATGACAGAAATATTGATATTTAGGTTGACAATATTTAGCCATTCATAATTCTTTATGAATGTTTCATTAACTGTACCTGCAATAAAATTGAAGCTTGCGAAAACTAAAATTAAGAGCGCCGGTAATAAGGCAATGAAATTAGTAGCTTTATTTTTTTTGATGAATACTAAAATTAAAAAGGCGATGACAGGCAATGAAATTAACACCATCCACCTAGACATGAATTGATCAACATTAGCGATATGTAAAAAGCCACTCTCCATTAATTTTTGAGATTGTTGATTTTATCGGGATTAATATTTTGAAATTGTTTATAGGTTTTGATGATGATGGCTAAGGCTGATGCAACAGAGGCTGCCGATAAAACCATTGCGAAAATCGACATCATTTGTCCTTGCATTTTACCATTCATATAATCAGCAATGCTTAAATTAATAATAGCTGCATTGATCATGAGTTCAACACCAATCAAAATTAAAATTAAATTCTTACGAGTGATGGCTGCGTATAAACCGATGCAGAACAAAGCTGCTGCAAAAATTTGCACTAATTGCAATTCACTAATCTGCATACTCGCGCTCCTTTCTATTAATGATAGATACGCCCATTAATGCGATCAGTAATACGATAGAAATTAATTCGAAGGCTATAGTATATTCAGCGAAAATTGATTTACCAATTTCTTTCACATCGTTATTGATGAGGGCAACATTTTTCACAGGTGTTTGGCTGATGATGTTTTTACAGAAAAACAAAAACAAGATAAAGACTGCTATGCCTGTAAAAAGCTTAGTATAAAATAGCGCTGTTTTATTATTTGTTTTTGCTGTTTCTAAAATAGAATCAGATTGAAAATCTTTTGTAGAAAGCATGATACCAAAGACCATTACGACAATGATACCACCTATGTAAATCATAAGATGAGAAAGCGCTAAAAATTCTGCTGATAAAAAAACTAAAATCGCAGAGACTGAAAAGAATGCTGCGAACATAGAGAAGATTGCTTTGACCACAGTCTTTGCGAGTACTGCATATAGTGCTGCTACGATTCCGAAAAATAAAAAGAAGTAAAGTGCGATGCTAAGCATTGCCTTCTTCTCCTTTCTCTTTTAATATAGCTTCTTCATCGGCTTTACGTTTTGCTTCTGCCATTGCAGCTTCTTTTGCTGCTTTCTTTTGTGCTTCAGCGATTGCTAATTCTTGACGTTTTTGTTCAGCATCTTCTTCGCTCATAGTTGAGAAATGATAATTCATTGCTTCAACAGAGTTGAGAGAGACATCGTATTCATCGGTCATGATGATGCATTCAGTGGGGCATACGATAGTACACAATCCGCAGAACATACATTTAGCCATGTCGATGTCAAACTTAGCAGCATAAAGTCTTTTGCTTGAACCATCCGAAGTTTTACCAATCTCTTCAGT
>JBKCCA010000319.1:0-2678 GCA_046305595.1 bacterium | reverse complement strand
TAATCATTAGTGCAATAATAATTTTAGAGTAACTAAATATAATTATTGCTTTCTATATATTTATTACAATCTATTTATACAAAAAACAAATATCCCTCTTCGCTTTATAATTCTCTATAGCACCAAATGTCTAGCTACTAGCTACTAGCTACTTCAGTACTACACTTGGATTCTGTCGCCTCAAATTGTACGACGAGCTCATCACCTCACCATAAGCACCTGCGCTTCTAATTGCAATATAGTCACCTCGCTTTGTGATTGGCAATTCAACTGCTTTACCAAAACTATCTGATGATTCACAGATAGGTCCGACTACGTCGTATTTCTTTTTCTGATCTTTATTGGTATTACTTAGATTCTCAATTTTATGGTACGCTTGGTATAAAGCCGGACGTAATAGTTCAGTCATACCAGCATCAAGAATTGCAAAATTTGTATTCATACCTTCTTTGATATACAATACTTTTGAAATCAAAGTACCACATTGTGCAACCAATGAACGCCCTATTTCAAAATGAACTTCTTGTCCGTCGAATCGATTAATAAACTTATCAAATATTGAAAAATACTCCGCAAAATCTGGTATTGCGTGATCATCCGGATTTGTATAGTCAATACCTAATCCGCCACCTAGGTTTAATACTTTTATATTAAAGCCCATGTGTCTAAACCATTGATTATACTCCATTACTTTCACACATAAACTTTTAAAAACTTTCATATCCGTTATTTGCGAACCGATATGAAAATGAAGTCCGATGAGTTCTAAATTTTTATATTTAGCAATAGTTTTCGTAAAACTTTCTAACTCCCAATGATTAAATCCGAATTTATTTTCTTCTAATCCGGTCGTAATATAATGGTGCGTATGAGCATTCACATTTGGGTTTATTCGGATGGCAATTCTAGCAGTCTTATTCTTCTTTTCAGCTAATTCATTCAAAACTTCTAACTCTTGAAAAGATTCAACATTGAAGCAAAATATATTTGCATCAAGTGAATCATTAATTTCTTGGTCGCTCTTCCCTACTCCTGCAAATACTATTTTATTAGCAGGGAAATTTGATTCAACAGCCTTCAATACCTCATTACCACTTACACAATCTGCTCCTAATCCTTTTGATGAAATAAGTTCTAATATTTTATCATTAGCATTTGCTTTTAAAGCATAATGAATTTCAAAATTATACTTATTTGCTTCTTGCATACAAGCATCAATGGTACGACTTAACAAGTCTAAATCGTATATATAAAAAGGTGTTTGGTGTTTTGTAAAATCTAAATTCATCATCTTAATTTATATCAAACAATCCTTTGTGTAATGCAATTAATGCGTCTTTTTTCAAATTAGAATTGACTAATACCGAGATATTATTAGTACTTCCGCCATATGAGATCATCCTAATCGGAATTGATTTTAATGAATCAAATACTTGTGCAGCATATCCTGATTTGCTAGCTAAGAAATCACCTACCACACAAATTATTGTTTGATCTTTATCAATTTCCACACTTCCGAAGTCATTCAACTCTTTTAAAATTTCTGTTAAGTTTGAATCATCGTCAATTGTTAACGATACTGCAACTTCAGAAGTAGTAATCATATCAATTGGCGTTTTATATCTTTCAAAAACTTCGAACACTTTTCTCAAGAAACCATAAGCTAAAAGCATTCGTGACGATTGAATTTTCAAGGCAGTAATACCATCTTTTGCAGCGATTGATTTGATACCAGAATCAGACAATGCTGAAGATATCAAAGTACCGGGAGCATTAGGTTCCATAGTATTTAATAATCTCACTGGTATGTTATAACGTTGAGCCGGGAATACACTTTGTGGATGTAAAATTTTAGCACCAAAATAGGCTAACTCTGCTGCTTCGTTAAAACTTAAATTTCTGATTGGCTTTGTATTCGATACAATCCTCGGATCGTTATTATGCATTCCGTCTATGTCTGTCCAGATTTGCACCTCATCTGCTTTTATCGCAGCACCTATTAACGAAGCTGTATAATCTGATCCACCTCTCTTTAAATTATCAACCTCTCCAAAATGATTTCTACATATATAACCTTGAGTGATAAAAATATTTACATTTTTATTAGACTCTAATAATGGTGTTAAATGCTCTGTTGTATATGCAATATTAGGTTCTGAATGCTCATCTAATCTCATAAAATCTAAAGCAGGTAATAATACTGCATTATGACCTTCTTGTTCTAAATAATAAGTAAATAAAGCAGTTGAAATAAGTTCACCTTTAGATAATATGATACGTTCTTCGTATACAGTGAAAAGGTCTTGTGTAAATGCTCGTTTTGAATTAAAATGTTCGGTAATTAATTGACTTGACTTCTTAAGATATTCTGCTTTAGAAAATAATTCCTTAATAAAATCGATGTATTTAGATTCTAAAATATCTATTAAAGCATTTGCCTCTTCATGCTTTTTATCGTATAAGTAACTTGCAATGTCTACTAAATTATTCGTTGTACCAGAAACTGCTGATAATACAACGATTTGACGATCATTAGCGTTTATAATGTCCATTAAGCGACGCATGCGCTCCGGACTGCCAACAGACGTCCCCCCGAATTTTAATACTTTCATTTAAATTATAAATTTGCGCAAAAATAGAAATAATTTCTTTATTTACTGATAATTACAGTTAAATTA
>JBKCCA010000318.1:0-3082 GCA_046305595.1 bacterium | reverse complement strand
ATACTAATGGTGACGGCAGAGGAGACTTCAATGGCATAACACAAAAGTTGGATTACTTAAATGATAATAACCCAAATACGAAATCTGATTTAGGAGTAAACTTAATATGGTTAATGCCAATAAATCCCTCACCAAGTTATCATGGTTACGATGTACTAAATTATAAAGCTGTACATCCGAATTATGGAAACGTTAATACTTTCAAAAATTTTATAAACGAAGCACATAGTAGAAATATTAAAGTTATAATAGACTTAGTAATTAATCATACATCAAGTCAACACCCTTGGTTTATTAAATCTGCAGCGAATGATCCATTTTATAGAAATTTTTATAGATGGCAAAATCCTGCACCAACACAACAAGGTCCTTGGGGTCAACAAGTATGGTACCCCAAAAACGGAAGTAATTATTACGCTTTATTCTGGTCAGAAATGCCTGATTTGAATTTTAATTATCAGCCAGTTCGAGATAGTATTTTTGATATAGCTAAGTTTTGGCTGAAAGAAATGAATGTCGACGGATTTAGATTAGACGCAGCAATGTATTTATTCGAAGAGGGCAATACATTAAAGAACCATCCGAAGACAATATCATTTTGGAAGGCTTTGAATGATAGTTGTGAAGTTTGGAAGCCAAATTCATTATTAATTGGTGAAGTCTGGGATGCCACTTCAGTAGTTCAATTATACAATGATGCACTAGACATGTGTTTCGATTTTAATTTATCAGATCAAAATATGTCGAGCGTAAATTCTGGCAATCCGTTCTTAGCAAGACAAGCATTAAAAACTACTCAGGATGTCTACGATCAAAATCAGTTCGGCACTTTTTTAACTAATCACGATCAAAATAGAGTGTTTGATGTATTAGGTAATAATATACAAAAAGCGAAAGCTGCAGCAAGTTTATTATTAACTCAACCAGGTGTGCCATTTATTTATTATGGTGAAGAAGTTGCAATGAAAGGGGTTAAGCCCGACGAAGATATTAGAAGACCTATGCAATGGTCAAATACTGCTAATGCTGGGTTTTCTGTAGCAACACCGTGGAGAAGTGTTAATTCGAATTATGCTAATTACAATGTGAGTACCATGCAAAATGATTCAAATTCATTATGGAATCATTATCAGAATTTAATTGAATTAAGAAATAATGATTCGATTTTAATGTTAGGTAGTTCTAAAAATATAATCAGTTCAGCAAATGAAATTCATTCATATCAACGAACATATAAAAATGAAGATGAAATAGTTTTAGTTAACACATCAGCAATAAATATTTCAAATCTAAATTTTCAATTTACAAGATCTGATTTAAGTAATGATAGTTATTTAATAAGAGATATATTAACAGATTCAGTATTTGTTGTTAATGCAAGCAATTCAAAGTATAATATCACTATACCAATTAATGCATATGCAACTAGAATATTAAAGTTTGAAAGATTAACTTTTATTAATGATGTTTTTGCAAAGGATATTAAAGTATACCCGAATCCAGCGTCTAATTATTTACAAATTGACTTAAGTAATTTAAGAGATGTAGTTAACGTAAAAATTTTCAGTATAGATGGTAAGTGTATCTACGAAAAAACTTCCAATTTTAATATTAATATTGATATTTCGAGTTTTGAGAAGGGGATGTATATAATAAATGTTGACAGCTATTATATAAGATTCAGTAAACAATAAAATATATCTTTATATATATTTGTAATGGCTCTATAGTTTAATGGATAGAATTAGAGATTCCGGTTCTCTAGGTTGAGGTTCGATTCCTCATAGGGCCACCATGTAATTTATTATTGCATCACTTTATAAAAAACACTTCATTCACCCTATTTAACATTATTTTGCTACTATATCATTGGTTTATTTTTATTTAAATGAAATTTAAATATTCTAAATTAATGTATAGTTAGCTAACTAATTACCCACAACAATAATGATGCGTTTAATTTTAGCAATTTTAATATTCTTATGTACAAATTACACTTATGCTAATTCAGACATTAAAAAAAGAAACGCTGAAGACATTAATTGCCTAATTCAATTTGAATACGTAGAGAAGAACCCTAGTAATGAAAATATTCGAGTTTTCCTTGATTACTTAATGGTTAATACTTCATATTCTAAGTTGTCATTAATTACAATTAATCATTGCGCATCTGAATTAAAGATTTAATTAATTCTAATGATAGTTTAAAATCAAATCTTTATTTACTAGATTATTACAATGCTATTCTAACTTATTGTAAAGGCGATTCTATAGGTTTTGTAAATAAAATAGAAAGTCTAAAAGCTAGTTTATTAAATTCTAAAAGATTAGTAGAATATGCATCTATAAATGTACAAGCTGGTAATTTCTTCAGTTTGTATAACGTAATTGATTTGAGATTCAAGTTTTATAGAGATAATATTAGATTATTTAATAAATACAAAAACATAAATTGGAATGAATATGACATCCAAAATTATAATAGTATAGGTTTCTTATTTGAGAATATTAATCAATATGATTCAGCTTTAAAGTATTATAACATCGGATTGGAAGTTGCAGAGCGAAATAAATCTGAGGTTTGGTACGGATTAATGTCTGGTAATATGGGTATCATATATTTAAAACTTAAAAATTATCAGAAAGCTGAAAGTTTACTCTTAATTGATTTAAAAACTTCAAAAAAGATTAAAAATTATGAGAGTGCATTAAATGTAATGTTTGAATTGATTGATATTAAAAACCATCAAAAAAATATGATGATGCAAAAAATATTTTAGATTCAGCCAAGTATTATTATTCTTTGATTGATACTATATATAGCTTTTACCCAACGATTTTTATTAATAAATATAATTTTTCAAAAGCTGAAATATTTATGGGTATAGGCCAATATGATTCAGCTAAATATTATTATAGAATTGCTAATGATTTCTTATATGCAAAAAATAGAAGTTACAGAAAAAGAGAGAAAACATTATTAAATAAACGTTACAATTTTGAAGAAAACGCAATAGCATTAAATGAATTAGAGATAAAAAATAACCAAACGATAGTCATTGCAATCATTTCAATATTATTT
>JBKCCA010000317.1:0-2020 GCA_046305595.1 bacterium | reverse complement strand
CTAAAAAACTATTATTCCTTCTACTAACTATATTAAGCTTTAATTCAAAGGCTCAATACATACCAATATATCATCAGTACAGTCAAATTAACAACTGGTACGACGAAACTAAATCAAGTCATACTTCCCTTCAACCGATCTATATAGAACCCAACGATACTCTCCTTAAATCAACCCGCAAATATTGGTTTACGAGAAAATTATTCGACGAGCATCTCGTGCAGATTAATAAAAAATCAGCAACGCTAAACATAGATTTCATGCCTGATATATATGTGGGTAGAGACAATGGAAATTCTAAAACAATTTGGAACAATACACGCGGATTTAGATTCTTTGGTACAGTCGATAAAAACTTTTCGTATGATTTAAATATTTATGAAAATCAGGCGGTGTTTGCTGGCTATTTCGATTCATTGACAAGAGTGATGAAGACTGTGCCGAGTCAAGTATGGCATAAAGATTTGAAGCCAGAATATTTTGATTACTCTTACACGCAAGGTCATATCGCATATCGTGCTGGTTCTTTTCATTTGCAATTAGGTAATGATAAATTATTTATCGGCGATGGATATCGTTCGATGTTATTATCAGATGTATCGGTTCCTTACCCGTATTTTAGAGCGATCTTTGAAAATAAAAAAGTACAGTATGCGGCGATTTATATGCAGCATATAGATTTACAAGCACCTCAGATATCACCAGACCTTGGCTTCCGAAGAAAATGGGCGGTGATGCATTATTTAAACTGGAATGTTTCGAAGAAATTTTCTGTCGGGTTTTTTGATGCATTGGTTTGGCAAGACGATGATTCATTGGGTAAACGTGGATTCGAAATGCAATATGCGAATCCGATTATTTTCTTAAGAGCAGCAGAGTATATGAATCACTCGACTGATAATGCTCTCATCGGTATTAACTTAAAATATCAAATACATCCAGATTTAAAAATCTACTCTCAATTTGCACTCGATGAATTGAAGATCGATGAATACTTTAAACAAAGCGGGTGGTGGGCGAATAAATATGCATTGCAATTAGGAGCGAAATTTTTCACAAACATTGGCGATATAAAAGTAATGGGATTCAGTGAGGTCAATACCGCTCGACCGTTTATGTACACTCATAAAAATACTTTGCGATCGTACACCAATTACAACGACGCACTCGCTCATCCTTTGGGTGCGAACTTCGTCGAAAATGTCACACGATTAGAATTACAGTACCAGCGATTTAATTTCTTCGCACAGGTCAATTACTCGCGCTACGGACTCGATTCTGCCAATGGTAATACGAATGTAGGCTCGAATATTTTCGCATCGTATAACACTCGAGATCAAGAATACGATAACCGCACTATGCAAGGCATACCAGGCTCTTTACTTTTTGTAGATACGAGAGTCAGCTATTTACTGAACCCGAAGATGAATATGCGATTGGAACTAGGATACGTTTTGAGAGACGCGGAGGTGGATGGGAGGAGTGATAGAACGGGGATTGTTACTTTTGGGTTGAGGAGCTCGTGGAGGAATCTTTATCAAGACAGATAGGGAGTATGCTAGTATGCTAGTATGCTAATATGCTAGTGCTAGTAATTAGTGACTAGTAACTAGTAAATAGAAGACAATTCAAGGTTTTTAACGACTCTTAGATTGTCATTAATTCATAAATAAAACATGCAAGAATGCAGGTTTAATATTTTGAAGTAATTCCTTAATTAAATACTTTTGTAATATAAGAGGCAGAATTATAATTTGGACAGCAATCGCAGAATTATAATTTAGACAGCCTCTTTTTTTATTGGTAAAATTTCAAGAATACCATACCAAGCGTGACCCGCAAGCTTTAGCGCAGCGCTCTGCGTCCTCTAGCCGACGTTAGTCGGCGTACGGGCGGATGATTATCCGCCCCTACAAAGCTAGCAGAGGAGAAAGGAGTTCGAGACGCAACCAAAACTCTGCGTGGAATTAAACCAGCCCCAAATCCCGCAGCTCCCCCGAGCCATCGAGCCCGTCCCCCC
>JBKCCA010000316.1:0-2781 GCA_046305595.1 bacterium | reverse complement strand
GAATATGTAGAAAATGGGAAAACAGTTTCATTAGCCGAACAAGAAAAGAGTCTAAAGCAAGCTGTGAAAGACATCGGTTATGAGGAAAAGAATTTGAAAGTAATGAATTTGTTTGGCTATTCAACTTACACAATGAATGGTGAAGAAGGGAATTATCAAAAAACTAGGACATATTTGTTGAAATTAAGAGGTATAAACTGTATTGATAAGTTCTTATCAAAGATTGATATGAAGCTCTTAAATAATTTTAGTATTGAAAGTTATGATCATAATGATTTAAATGGGGAAGTTCGAAAGTTACAAATTTCAGCATTTGAGAGAGGAAGAGATAAAGCTGATGTCTTGCTTGCTATATATGGAGAAAAAAGAGGCAATATATTAGAAATTCAAGAAGTACATCGTTACATCACTTATCCGAAAATACATGGTAATAACAGTAATGTACATCATAGTGTTAGTATGACACATGGCACTGAATACAAAGAAATGCCAACTAATGACTTACAGGATATAAAAATTGAGTACCAAGTAAAACTAATATTCGAAATATTAAATAATGATAAAAAAGACAAGTGAATTTGTATTGTTAAAAAATTGTAAGTAGTTAGATTTAATAGCAACAACTAATTTAAATTACTATGAAAATCTTAAAATTAACATTCGCAGCACTATTATTACCTGCGATGATGTTTGCACAACAAGTTAAATCTTCAAGTGCAGAAACACGTACCATTGAAGTGATTGGTGCAGCAAGTACTAGCTTGCCACCTAATATTATTAATGTGAGTTTTGTAATTAAGGAATTCACTAATAATTCTGAAACAGTAAGTATCGATGCTTCTGAAGCTAAGATTTTGAGAATCTTAAAAGAAATCGATCTGCCTACATCCAATTTGACTATCGTAAATATTTATGGATATACTGGTTTCTCAATGGGTGAAACGGGTGGAAGATACGAAGAACGTAGAATGTATGCGTTAAAATTTAAAGATGTTAGCGAAGTAGCAATGTTTAAAGAGCGAATGAATTCATTGGCTTTAGAATCTTTTAATATTGTTTCTGCTGAACATGATGACTTAACACAACATTTACAAGATCTTAAAAAAAGAGCCATGCAGTCAGGGAAAGAGAAGGCTGATTTTTTACTAAAGAGCTTGGGAGAAGAGTGTGGTCGTGTATTACATGTAACCGAAATTCGTAAGAATATCAGTAATTCCTATTCTCAAACGAATGACTTGTCTAATAATATGATTGTAAATTCAAGTAGTAAAACAGACGGATTATCATCAAAAGGAATTCAAATTGAATACGAGGTAAAATTGGTATTTGAAATAAAATAATTTTAGGCTAAATATTAGTGATCATTTTTTGAATTGCTCTTGATCGATGCGACATAGAAATTTTTTCTTCAGCATTCATTTGAGCAAAAGTTCTTGACTCAGTCTCAGGTATAAATATAGGATCATAACCGAAACCATTCTCACCAATTCTTTCAGTTGTGATTCTACCTTTTACTTCTCCTTCAAAAAGAAATTCTTCACCCTCTAAAATCAAGGCAATCACTGTAACAAACCGTGCTGAACGATCTGAAATTCCTTCTAAGTTTCTTAATACTTTATCAATATTTTTCGAATGGTCTACCGGTTCACCTGCATACCTTGCTGAGTAAACACCCGGTTCATTGTTCAGTGCAGTAATTTCTAATCCCGAATCATCCGCAAAACAATTCATCTGAAATTTTTCATAAATAGTTCTTGCCTTTATTAAAGCATTGCCTATGAAAGTATCTGCTGTTTCGGGTATATCTTCGAAAAAAGAAATATCATTCAATGTCAATAAATCAAAGCGATTGCCTAACACTGCTTTTATCTCTTCTACTTTATGCGCATTGTTAGAAGCAATGACCAAAGATTTCTTCATGAATTATTTTTTGATTTCTTCGAAGTCCACAAACTCACCTTCGTCTTTTTTGAAGCTGAATTTCTTCTTGGTTTTAGGCGGCGTAAAATCAACATTTATATCGCCTTCATTCTGAACTTGCTGATATCTTTGTTGATATTGTTGCTGTCTTTTAAACTGACTCTCCATATTTCTCTGAGCTTTTTTCATTACTTCTGTCATCATAAATGGCATTAGTAATCTCACGATCATTCTGAGAACTAAGAAGATTAATACTAAGGTTAATAAGAATTTAAACATGATATTAATTTGTACAAATATAGAAATAAACAACGTCTAAGCGTATTAGTTTATTCTTTCTTTGTAAACTTTTCGTTGTATAACTTTTCTAATGCATACATCTCGTCTCTTAATCGAGCTGCCGTTAAGAAATCTAGCTCTTTTGAAGCTTTCATCATGTCTTTCTTTGCCGTATCTATCGCTTTTTGCAATTCTTTCTGACTCATATAATGAACTACAGGGTCTGCAGCGATACTAAACTCGTCACGCTCTATATACGGTTGTTGTACCCCATCTTTAAAGTCCATTACGGATGTTTGCTCTATAATAGCTTCTCTTGACTTTGTAACAGTCGTAGGCGTAATGCCACGCTCTGTATTATATTCTTCGAAAAAAGAAATATCATTCAGTGTCAAGAGTTCAAATCGATCTCCTAACACTGCTTTAATCTCTTCGACTTTATGAGCATTGTTTGAAGCAATGACCAAAGATTTCTTCATGAATTATTTTTTGATTTCTTCGAAGTCCACAAACTCACCTTCGTCTTTTTTGAAGCTGAATTTCTTCTTGGTTTTAGGCGGCGTAAAATCAACATTTATATCG
>JBKCCA010000315.1:0-8997 GCA_046305595.1 bacterium | reverse complement strand
GGTGATATTCCACAACGTATGAGTGGTGTGTTAATTTCGATGGATAAAGGTACTGCTACTGCTTACCGTATCGATAAATTACAAGACAGAGGTAGATTCTTTGTTAATCCAGGTGAAGAAGTTTATCAAGGAATGATCATTGGTGAAAACTCAAGAGATTCAGACATGACAGTAAACATCACTGAAGGTAAACAATTAACCAACTTTAGAACAACTAGTAAAGATGATGCAACTCGTATCGCTCCGGCTACTAAGTTCTCTTTAGAAGAAGCAATGGAATATATTCAAGCTGATGAATATGTTGAAGTAACTCCTGCTTCTATGCGTTTACGTAAAATTTATTTAACAGAAAACGAAAGAGCACAAATGAAGAAGAAGACTGGCGCTTAGTTTTCTAATCAAAAATATTTACAATTAAAAGGTTGCTAAATGCAACCTTTTTTTGTTTTATATTTATCGTATAAAAATATGTCTATGAATACAATCGAGAATCTATATTCAATTTTTTTAGAACACCCTATCGTTTGCACCGACACTCGCAACATAGAAAAAGATTCTATTTTTTTTGCATTAAAAGGCGCAAACTTCAATGGTAATAAATTCGCAGAACAAGCGATAAATGCCGGTGCTGCATATGCTGTCATTGATGAAATTGAATACAAAAAAGATGATCGATATTTTTTAGTTGATGATGTATTAACATCTCTTCAAGAACTTGCACGCTTTCATCGCGATCGCCTCGACATACCATTCATCGGTATCACTGGCTCTAATGGTAAAACTACTTCTAAAGAATTACTCAATGCAGTGTTGAATAGAAAATATAAAACACATGCCACAAAAGGTAATTTAAATAATCACATCGGCGTACCTCTTACTTTGCTTAGCATCGATAATGATATTGAAATTGCTATCATCGAAATGGGTGCTAATCATCAAAGAGAAATTGATTTCTTATGCAACATTGCTGATCCTGAATTCGGATTAATTTGTAATGTAGGTAAAGCACACTTAGAAGGTATGGGCGGATTCGAAGGGGTGAAGAAAACGAAGAAAGAATTATACGATTATATTCAGTCAACAGGTGGTTGCATTTTTGTGAATGCGGATGATGCTAACTTGAAACAGATGAGCGCTCAGAATGATGATATTATTTACTTCGGAAGTTCAGAAAATTCAGTAGTGTCAGGGCATATCACTTCATTCGATCCATACTTATCTGTTCATGTAAAGTTGAATGAAAGTGATGAAGAAGTTGACATCAACACACAATTAGTTGGTGATTATAATTTGAATAATGTGTTAGCTTCGATTTGCATCGGACATTTCTTTAAAGTTCCTTTAGCTGAAATGAAGGCAGGCATTGAATCATATGCGCCATCCAACAATAGATCACAAGCTGTAAAAATCGGAACGAATAATGTAGTGATGGATGCTTATAATGCTAACCCGAGTAGTATGTCGGCAGCTGTTTTGAATTTTGCGAAATTAAAAGCTGAGCCTAAAGTTTTAATATTAGGTGATATGTTTGAGATGGGTGATGAAAGTATGAAAGAACATTCAGAGATGATTGAATTAGTTCATCAACAAAATCTACAACATGTAATTTTTGTGGGCAAAGATTTTTACGTAAACAAAAAATATCAATACCAATATTTCGAAACTACAGAGGCTGCAAAAGAATTTTTATTGCAAAATAAAATCGAAAATAGTTCAGTGCTTGTAAAAGGTTCTCGCGGAATGAAATTAGAAAGTTTAACAGAAGTGTTTAACTAGATTTTATTCTTTAGCTTTTTCAATTCGCATACCCACATCTTCGATACCTGCTAATGGGTTATCTCTCATGTTTTGTTCAAAGCTAAAAGAATAAACTCCGGGCTTCGCGAATTTTATTTTCTCAACAACCATAATTTGGTTTGAGTAAATATCTCCAAGTCCTGAACCTAACCACTTACCATCTGTCTCTGCTAATTTAAATTCATAACGCTGAGTTTCAGCTGTTGATTTAGGGCCTTGAATCGTCATTAAAACAAACAGGTTTGAGTATCTATACAAACCTGTATGTCTTAAATTAAAATAAATATTATGTGATGTAGTAGTATCATTAATCTCTACATAAAATGTAGGCTTTTGATTGATGTACCAATTATCATCTTTAATACTCTCGTGTTGTTCAAATACTCTAGTATCATCACATGCAATAATGCATAATGAAAACATAAGCAATAAAATCGACGAGAGTTTTTTCATCTTAGTTATTATTGTTTGGTTTATTCTGCGGAGGTCTGTTATTATTTCTTCTGTTCGAATTAGTATTACTACCAGCCGGTCTATTTTTATTTCTGTTCGAATTATTATTCTTTTTCTTCTTACGATTACGCTCGTCTAATCGAGTTAAACTGTCTTGTCCGACAACGTTCTCATAATCTAAAATCTTCTCTACAATTCTTGGCTGAATAATAATTTCTGAAAGATCTTCTGGGTATTCATTGCGCTTGTTCATCTCAATGATTTGATTCACGCGACTAACATGTAAAGGCACCCAAGTTTCATCTGCACGGTAACTAAACCACATAGTCTTTTTAAAGATGTCGGTCTTTTGCAACCAAGCAGAACCTCTCTTCGTTTTGATCTCTTTAATATCTTCTGGGAAGTCTTTTAGAGCATCCATATACGTATCGAGCTCGTAGTTCAAGCAGCATTTTAATTTACCACATTGCCCAGCAAGTTTTAAAGTATTCAACGATAAATTTTGATAACGTGCTGCAGAGGTACTCACTGTTTTAAAATCAGTCAACCAAGTAGAGCAACAAAGCTCTCTACCACAAGAACCAATACCACCTAAGCGACTTGCTTCTTGACGCATACCAATTTGGCGCATCTCAATTCTGATTTTAAATTCTTCAGCAAGCTTCTTAATCAACTCACGAAAATCGACACGATCTTCGGCAGTATAAAAGAAAGTAGCCTTGGTTTTATCGCCTTGATAATCGACATCGCTCAACTTCATATCGAGTTTTAACTCAATAATAATTTTACGTGCCTTATGCATAGTCTCGTATTCAAGACCTTTGGCAATTTTCCATTTCTCTACATCGGCAGTTGTTGCCTTTCGATATATTTTCTTGATTTCAGGAGAGTCAACACTTACCCCACGTTTTTTCATTTGCATTCGAACCAACTCGCCAGTCATACTAATATGACCAACATCGTACCCTCCGGTACCTGATTCGACACAGACTAATTCGCCTGCTTCTACATATATATTATCCGTGTTACGGTAAAAGTCTTTTCGTGAGCCTTTAAATCTCACTTCTACAATATTAAAAGCTTGGTAATTAGATGGCATATCCATATTGGCGAACCAATCAAATACATCTAATTTACTGCAGCCTCCCCCTGTCATACAAGAACCATTACTATTACAACCTTTTGGCGTTCCGCCTTTGGTTGAGCATGATCCACATCCCATATGAAAGTTTTAAATTTTTATATTATTGCGAATTTACATTTTTCTTTGCAAATCTCTCATTACTTGTATAGAAAGGTCTAAGAATAAGATCTTTGCATTTGCATTTCGCTCAATATGATAGATTGCTTGCTCTAAATGTTGAATAATTAGACCTGCATTCTTCTCATTTATAATCGATGCCAACTTAGGCAATTCAAAATGTTTACTCTCGAAACGTATAATTTCTTTGACATCCGCATTATGAACCACACATTCCCTTAGCACCTGCAAACCGAAACGCAAGAAATTAATCTGATTCGTTCTGCCAAATGCCGCCACTGCAATTTCATCGATCAAGGTCTGCAATTCTATGCCTTTTCGAGCATAGCATAATCGTAACCATTGTACAAACAAGCCTTCGAAGTCACCGTCTTCTTCTACAGTAAAGTTCAATGCAGCTTGTAAATTCCCATTTGCCAAATAGGCATATCGAGCTGCTAAATCTTCTTCGCAACCTTTTTGTATCAAATAATCTTTAACGGTCTTATCGTCTAATGCATTAATCTTCACTAATTGCGTTCTCGATAAAATCGTATTTAATATCTGATCGTATTGCTCTGAAACTAGAATAAATAAAGTCTTCTCTGGTGGTTCTTCAATTAATTTCAATAAGGTATTTCCTGCATTTCCTAAAAATTCAGGCAACCACATGACTAAAACTTTGTACTCTGCTTCGAATGATTTATAGGCCAAACGCTTAATGATATCGTGGCATTCAGCTATATTGATGTTAGGTCTTTTATTGTCGGCCTCTAAATAATTTAACCAATCTTGCAATCCCAAGAAAGGCGAATCTAACAAAGCTTTACGCCATTCTTTGATATATACAGTACTCGTTTCTTCTGCTTTCTTAGTGATGAAAGGGTATGAAAAATGTAAATCCGGATGGATGTACTTTTCATATTTCCTGCAAGATGAACATTCACCACATGAATCATCGGCAGTAGCATTCGTACAATTAATCAGCTGTGCATAAGCAATGGCTAATGCTAGATTACCGCTACCACTCGGACCTAAGAACAATTGCGCATGTGAAATGCGGTTTTCGTGTTTAGATCGAAGCAATCTTTCCTTTATCTCTTCGTGCCCTGGTATCTCTTTAAATAACATGTCGCAATTTATAAAATTTAAAATTCGTTTCCATCGCTTATCTTTGTAAAATGGCGAGAATAATGGCATTAGATATTGGTGCAAAAAGAACAGGTGTGGCGGTCACTGACCCAATGAAGATTATAGCTAATGCTTTAACTACAGTAGCTACTCAAGAATTGATAGCGTTTTTGAAAGAATACTTTAAAAATGAAGAGGTTGAATTATTAGTAGTGGGTGAGCCAAAGCAAATGGATAATACTGCATCAGAGTCGGCTGCATTAATCAATGAAGTTGTAGAGAAAATTAAAAAGGAATTTGCGAACTTGCCGATCAAAAGAGTCGATGAGCGATTTACCTCAAAGATGGCTTCGCAAGTAATTGCTCAAAGCGGAAAAAGTAAAAAAGAAAGACAAAATAAAAGTTTAATCGATACCATTAGCGCGACCATTATTTTACAGTCGTACATGGAGTCGAATTTTTAAAAATATGATTTTACCAATTATTGCATACGGCGACCCAGTATTAAGAAAAGTGGGCGATGATATATCGAAAGATTATCCGAATTTAAATCAACTCATTGCTGATATGTGGGAGACTATGTATGCGGCGCGTGGGGTCGGACTAGCAGCACCACAAATCGGATTGCCAATACGTTTGTTCGTTATTGATGCAAGTCCGTTCGATGACGACGACGAAGACAAACCCGATCAATTAAAATTCAAAAAAGTTTTCATCAATGCACATATCATCGAAGAGACAGGTAAAGAATGGCCATTCTCTGAAGGATGTTTGAGTATACCAGAAATTCGTGAAGATGTTAACAGACTCTCACACATCCGCATAAAATATTGCGATGAAAATTTTGTTGAATACGAAGAATCATACAACGGTATCATCGCACGTATCATACAACATGAATACGATCATATCGATGGTAAATTATTTGTCGATAAAATTTCACCGATTAAGAAAAGATTAATTGCAAGAAAACTTGATGCGATTACGAAGGGAATGGTGAAGCCGGATTACAAAATGAAATATCCAGCGGTTTCAAAAAAAAGAAAGTAGTTTTAAAACTACTTCCTTTCTTTTTAAATTAATTCTTATACAATTTTCTTTTTTCAATTTTCTTTTTTTCTTCACCTTTTAAATTTTGAAATGAAAAAAGCAATTCTTTCCTCTGCAATAAATAAAAGAATGCAACGGTCATACTGATTACTTTCTAAGTTTATTATCACACCTTTCCATTTCAAAATTTAAAAGGTTATGGAGATTTTTTGGGGTGGTGATTTTCTAGTTACTAGTTACAAGTTACTAGTCACATGTTACTACCTATTCGGATCATTCTTCAACGATATCTTCCCCTGATTCAGCAACTGTATAAACTGATTGATCTTTACGATATCAAGTAAGGGATTGTAGCGATCTTGTCCGCGCCAATATAATTTCTCGCTTTGATTTTGGAAGTAGTAACGTGCATTTTGTGTACCATCCCAAGTCATAGCCGAACTCAATGCCATCATCGTGCGTTCATCTAAATTACGACGTGCGATCATTAGGTCATCATCAGGTAAGCGAAGTTTTATGAAGGCTTGTTTGAATTGCTCTACTGTTGCGTATGGGAAAATATAAATCATCGGCAAATCTATTGCTTCTGATTTTAATTTGAAGATTGCACTCAGTGAATTATTGATTAAATTTTCAGGTACTATAAGCTCTTGCTTGCGATAGCCTAAACAAGAAATTTGAATTGTATCTCCTACGCCTACGACTAATGAGAAGAAACCTCTCATATCTGAATAGGTGCCTCTGTAATTTCTCGAAACGTTGGTGATACTTACAAATGGGAGGGGTATTAAACTATCAGCGTGTAAAACAATACCTGAAAATTGAACTAACTTTTTCTCTTGTGCTATTGATGTTTGATTAAAACTAATCAATACTAAAATCAAGATTAAAAGTCTTTTCATAGATAGTGTTTTACACGCCGAAAATAGAGAACGCAAATATTAACCTCTTAGTCTTTCAGGTAATACTGCATTCGGGTCATCCATATCTGTGATGTTGATTGCTTCTACTGAATTGATCTCAGGCACCGCACGCTTTAATGCTTGCTCAACACCTGCTTTCAATGTCATGATACTCATTGGGCATGAACCGCATGCTCCTAAAAGTTTCAATTTAACAACCATGTCTTCAGTGATTTCGTGTAATGCCACGTTACCACCATCGGCTTCTAAATAAGGTCTTATTTGATCAAGAGCGGTTTCGATGCGCTCTATTAATTCTGGACTAGTATTGTTCATTCCTATGTTATTTATACAAAGTTAATTATTATTTATAACAATTCTAATTAAGAATAGTTTCCTGCATTCCAGCATTTAAAATAGCCACTTGTTGTGCTACATTCGATGATATCGATGCAAATGATTTAGCCATTGGGTGATCATCTTTCAATATAATCGGCTCGCCTTGTTCTCCTGCTTCACCTACAGCCTGCACCAATGGAATTTCACCTAAGAATGGAATCTCGAATTGCTCTGCTAACTTTCTTCCTCCTTCTTTTCCGAATAAGAAATATTTATGATCAGGGAATTCTTCTGGTATAAAGTATGACATATTCTCTACAACGCCTAAAATTGGCACTTTGATGGCATCCATCTTAAACATTGAAATACCTTTACGTGTATCGGCTAATGCTACGTTTTGTGGAGTCGTTACAATCACCGCACCTGTCACTGGGAAGTTTTGTGCCAAAGTTATATGCACGTCACCAGTACCCGGAGGCGTGTCAACAATTAAATAATCTAATTCACCCCAATTAGCATCCATGAACATTTGACGCAATGCGCTAGTCACCATCGGACCTCTCCAAGGAATCGCTTGTCCGGGTTCTGTAAAGAATCCGATCGATAATAATTTCACCCCATATTTTTCTAATGGCATCAACTTCACTTTATCTCCATCTTTCTCTGCATTCGGGCGTGCACCTTCAAGTTTGAACATCATAGGTATCGACGGACCGTAAATATCGGCGTCAATTAATCCGACTTTCGCACCTTGCTTCGATAATCCGATTGCTAAATTCACCGCAACCGTAGATTTACCTACACCACCTTTACCTGATGCAACTAAAATTACGTTCTTAATATTCGGGAAACTCTTACCATCAAGCTTTTGCGTTACTCTCGAAGTCATGTTGATTTTCACAACCGCTTCTTTATCTACGAAATGATGTATCGCATTCACACATGCATTATGAATTAACTCTTTCAATGGGCATGCAGGCGTAGTAAGAATCACACTGAACGAAACTTCTTTATCGTTGATTTTTATATCTTCAATCATGTTCAGCGTCACCAAATCTTTCTTCAAATCTGGCTCTTCTACATGACTTAATGCTTTTAAAATATCTTCTTTAGTATACATAAGTTTAAAATATGTGCAAATGTATCAAAAGAACTTATTTATAGGGCTTTTGTTTGAGAAAATTATTGATTATCGAAGGTGAATATGACTGCTTTGCAATGCAACATTGCCCGAAGCATCAATTGCCTTAATGTCGAAGTTCAAATCACTGAATCTCGGGTCATTCATAATTACAAATGTGTCTATTCTATCTGTCTGACTTTGAGGGAAACGTTGAACAGTCATGATCGTCTCTTCCGTTTCTAAATATAATCTTACGGATGTTTCTTTCAAGGAGACATTGTCTTTAAACTCCACGGTAAAATACGCCGTATCGCCGAAATCATAAGCCTGATGTGCGTATTGAGGTGAAATCTTAGTAATTGTTGGCAATTCTTTATCTGTGGGCTCATCTGAATCTTTCTCACACGAAACCAAAATGCTAGTACTAATTAAAGCAAGAAATAAAATCTTTATAAACTTCATGTTGAATATTTAGCAAAGTTCTTGCCAATTTGCATTTTTACAAGCATATTTATAATATTCGCTCAATCATATCAAATGAAAAAACTTAAAATAGTTATTTATGTCGTGGTAACACTTGTTCTTTTAACATTTGTTACTGCCTTTGCTATGCGTGAGCGTATACTCCATAAGATCATCGATAAAATCGTTCAGTCTGAAAAAAGGAAACACGATTTAAATATTAAGATTAATGAGGCGAAATTCGTCGGACTTACAAGTGTAAGTTTCAAAGGTATAAGTGTAGTGCCTCAAGACCGCGATACCTTATTGCGAGTTGAAAATTTTAAAGTGAGCGTTTCGATACTTCCATTATTCTTAGGTCATATAAAAATCGATGAGTTAAAAACGAATAATGCGGTATTAAATATCATCCATAAAAAAGGAATAAGAAATTTCGATTTTTTATTGAAGCGTGATACTACCAATATTGATACTACTAAGACGGATGGTGCTGGCATTGA
>JBKCCA010000314.1:0-5226 GCA_046305595.1 bacterium | reverse complement strand
CTATCAGCGATTTATCTGCAAGTTTCTTTAGCATATCAGTAACTGAAGCAGCCTTAGTAGACATTGCTGAAGCAATTTCATTCGTACTAACCCCTTCATTATCAATTTTCTCGGCTATTTTATAGATAGCTTTTAAATAGTTTTCTTCGGTAAAAGAATTTCTAGACATCTTAAAATATTTTTAGATATGCCTAAAATACAAAAAAATTTTATTCTGAAACACTTACTTATTTAAGGGATATGTCAAAATTATATTTTACAATTGATTAAATTATATAAATTTAGATCTTATAAACTATCATATATGAACGGATTAGACGCTACAGATTTTAAGATATTGAAGATTTTACAAGAAAACGGTAGAATCACCAATATCCAATTATCTTATGACATTGGCTTATCTCCAGCTCCCACATTGGAGAGAGTACGTAAACTTGAAGCAAATGGCTTTATTAAAAGCTATCATGCGATGGTAGATGAAGAGTTACTCGGACTTCGAATTAAAACATTTATTCAAGTATCAATTAATTACAACAAGAGTGATGCAGTACAGAGTTTCATGAAGCAAATTATGAAAGTAGATGAGGTGATCGAATGTCACCATATCACAGGCTCTGCTGACTTTTTATTAAAAGTGATTGTAAAAGATATTAAGTCGTACGAGAGATTAATTTTAGACAAAATAAGTAAGATGCAAGAAATTGCACATTTACAAACTATGATGATTCTTTCAACAACAAAGCATTCGCATTCTTTGCCAATGGCTTAATACTAGTAACTTGTAAGTAGTGACTAGTAACTAGACCAGTCACTAGTTACAAGTTACCAATTGATTCTCGCAATCCCCTTTGCCTCCAAATACGCATTCGCTTTTGAAAAGTGTCGACATCCGAAGAAGCCCTTATATGCTGATAATGGAGATGGGTGAGCTGCTGTTAGCACAAAATGTTTTTCTTTATTTATAAATGCCTCTTTTTCTTTTGCGTAATTACCCCACAGTATAAATACTACATTTTCTTTATCCTCAGAAATCATTTGAATTATACGATCTGTAATTTTTTCCCAACCCATATTTCTATGAGATCCGGCTTGATTTTTTTGTACCGTCAATACAGAATTTAATAATAAAACTCCTTGCCTTGCCCATCGCTCTAAATTTCCATTATCAGGTAATGACAAATTAAGATCATCTGCAATTTCTTTAAATATATTTTTTAAGGATGGAGGTATTTCAATCCCTTCTGGTACCGAAAAGGCTAGACCATGTGCTTGCCCCTCTCCATGATATGGGTCTTGTCCGAGTATGACCAGTTTTAAATTTTCATAATTACAATATCTAAATGCATTCAATACATTATCGATTGTTGGAAAAACCTCATCTTTAGATACTGTATTAAATGCATCCTTTATAACTTTTTGGTAGTCATTTTTTATTTCTTGCGAATGAAATATTCTCTCCCAAGAAGCTAGATTATCTATCGACTTTTCAAAATTCATAATCAAAAATACCTAAACATTGGTATTTATATTGTCTCATATTAACAATTATATTTATTGCTTATTATAATATCATTAATAATTAACTTAAATAAACAAATCAAAATGAAAAATCTATTATTTAAATCTCTTATGATTGTTGGATTTGCAACTGTATTAATTGCATGTGAAAAAGAAGACAGCAGTTCAACTACACAATCTACAACTAGCGCTGCACTTATTGGTACTTGGGAAGCTAAAACTGCAAGAAATATTAACAAAGAAAATGGAGTTATTGTTGAAGATAGTACAACAACATTACCTGCAGGACTTTACACAACTACATTTTATGCAAATGGTACAGTAATTAATACCTTTGCAGGTGATCAAGATACTGCAAAATACACTCTTGCAGGCAACATATTGACTTTAATTTATGAATACCCTAATAATCCCTCAGATACTAGTTTACTTACATTAACTTTTAATTCTAATTCAATGAAATCAGTTTCTGAAGACACTTATACTTATGACAGTGTAGCGTATTACTATTATGAAGAAATTAGCTGGATAAAGAAATAATTTCATATTCAGACATTTTTTATAATTTTATACCATAAACAAAATTAAGACTCAATAATATTATTAAAAATGAAGAAATTATTATTTAGAACAATGATGGTTGTTGGAATGGCAACTGCATTGGTAGCATGTGAGAAAGAGGATAGCTTTACATCTAGTACAACTGGATCTATTTTAGGTACTTGAGAAGCAACATCAAGCCGAATTATAGAAAAAATGAATGGACAAAATGTTATTGACACTACAGAAACTTATGCTGCAAATCAATTAGTTGTTACTTTCAATTCAAACGGTACTGTATATAGTATTGAAGACGGTGGTGTTACAGATACATCAAATTATATATTAAAAGGTAATCAGTTATCATTAATTGATAATGATCCTATATCTGGTCCAGATACTTTAACTTATACAGCAACTATTACAAGCACAAACTTGAAATTATACGAAGATTACTCTGAAGTTTACCAAGGTGTAACATATTCTGGTTCATTCGAGATTAACTTTAAGAAAAAATAAAAAAAAGCCCGATGTTAACATCGGGCTTTTTTTTTATTCAAACCATTTCATCACTTCTTCTTTCGATGGTATGGCGATTTCTAATTTTAATTTCTTTCTCATTCCGCCCATGTCGTTAAAGACTTTATTCGGATTTGCAGCTTTCAACTCTTCAACCGTATTGATATTCATTTTATTCAATACTTGCACCCATTCTGCTGGTACACCTGCTTCCACAAAATCTTCTATACTCGTTACCTTCTGAACTTTTTCTGGTCTCATTTGCGGGAAGAATAGTACATCTTGAATAGATACTTGATTCGTCATAATCATTGTTAAACGATCAATACCTATTCCCATACCTGCTGTTGGTGGCATACCATATTCCAATGCTCTTAAGAAATCATAATCAATAAACATTGCTTCATCATCACCTCGCTCCATCAATTTCACTTGATCTTCAAATCTTGCACGCTGATCAATTGGGTCATTTAATTCTGAATAAGCATTTGCCAACTCTTTACCATTTACCATTAATTCAAATCGCTCCACTAAGCCTTCCACACTTCTGTGTTTCTTACATAATGGCGACATCTCAATTGGATAATCAATAATAAAAGTTGGTTGTATATAATTTCCTTCACACTTCTCTCCGAAAATTTCATCTACCAATTTCCCTTTACCCATGCTTTCAGAAACATCTATACCTAATTGCTTACAAGTAGCTCTTAATTCATCTTCATTCATTTGCGAAATATCAATGCCTGTATGCTCCTTAATTGCATCATACATCGTTATTCTTTTAAACGGACGTTGGAAATCAATTGTCTTCTCAGCTACTTGAACTTTTGTAGTTCCATGTAAATCTAATGCCACTTTCTCTAACATCTCCTCCGTGAAATCCATCATCCAGTTATAGTCTTTATAAGCAACGTAGATTTCCATTACGGTAAACTCCGGATTGTGAGTTCTGTCCATACCCTCATTTCTGAAGTCTTTCGCAAACTCATATACCCCATCATATCCTCCAACTATCAATCTCTTTAAGTATAACTCATTCGCTATTCTTAAATACAAAGGAATGTCTAATGCATTATGATGTGTAATAAAGGGACGTGCTGCTGCACCTCCAGGTATCGCTTGTAAAATCGGTGTCTCTACTTCTAAATATCCTCTTTCGTTAAAAGTATTTCGTAACGACTGTATAATTTGTGTTCTCTTTCTGAATACTTCTTTGACATCGTTATTGATAATTAAATCTGCATATCTCTGACGATATCTGAACTCAGGGTCTGTTACGGCATCAAATACATTACCTTCTGCATCTGTTTTAACAATTGTTAAGGGTCTTAATGATTTACTTAATACCTTAAACGACGTTACATGTATACTGATTTCACCAGTTTGTGTTGTGAATACATAACCTTGTACACCAATGATATCACCGATGTCTAATAATTTTTTGAAAACGATATTGTACATCGTTTTATCGTCACCCTCACAAATATCATCACGTTTAAAGTAAACCTGTATTCTACCAGTTGAATCTTGAATCTCAGCAAATGATGCATTACCCATAATTCTACGAGTCATGATTCTACCCGCAATACTTATGTTTTTATAATTAGTCTTATCACGCTCATAGTTCTCATGAATGTCGGCTGCCGTCACATTCACCTCAAATAAATCAGCAGGATATGGGTCAATACCCAATTTCAATAACTCCTGCATACTCTCTCTACGCAATAACTCTTGTTCGCTTAATCCGCTCATACTTTAATGTTGAACCGCAAAAGTAAGAATTCAAAATTCAAAATGTAGAATGTAGGATGTAAAATGTAGAATTAAGTATTAAGAATTAAGAATTAAGAGTTAAGAACGAGACTCTGCTAAAATTTAGCACATCGGAATACGGAATACGGAATACGGAATACTGAATACGTATTGCGTTGATAAATCAACGCCCTGCTAGAATCTCTGTTTTCCCGACCACAGCTCAAAGTACAACTTAAAATCTGAGGCCAAACTCCACATCGGGTACTTAAACGTTGCTGGCTTATTCTTCTCGAAAAAGAAATGTCCTACCCACGCAAACCCATACCCCGCAAATGGTATAGCCACAAACATCTGCCAACTATGAAATAACAATGAACCTATAAACAACAAAAACACAATCGTCGTTCCTATGAAATGTAATACCCTACTCGTTCTGTTCTTGTGTTCAGTTAAGTAATAAGGGTAAAATTCGTCGAAGCTTTTTATTTTTTCTTCCATGTTTTAGGTGATTTGTACGATTAAATTTAAAAGAAAAACGAAAATAGAAAATAGAAAATCGTGTATCAAATAACCAAACGCTCAATTATCACATTTGCTAATTGACTCATTGGCTAATTCGTCTCTTCCTCTCTTTCACTATCAAACTAAGTTCCCTCCCCATCTGTCCTGCAATCGCCGTATTCTCTTGCGCTCTTCTGAAAAGGTAAGGTAATACCGACTTCACCGGACCATAAGGAACGTACTTTGCTACATTATAGCCAGCATCCGCAAGATTATAACTTAAATTATCACTCATGCCTAAAAGTTGTGAGAAATAAATTCGATGATCATCTTTTGCTAATCCTTTTTCACTCATCAAATTCATTAACAAACGCGAACTGTTTTCATTATGTG
>JBKCCA010000313.1:0-7812 GCA_046305595.1 bacterium | reverse complement strand
AGCAGCAGGTAGCAACCCGGTAATAATTTCAGATAATAATGATATTTGGGTGAAAAATTTCGACCCAGCAAATAATCCAACAACTGGATTTGCATGGTGGAATGGTGCGCCTAGATTAGGTTTAGCAGATCTACGCACAATAAGTTCAAGAGAAGCTAATTCAATTTCTAAAGATCCTAGTTTCTTTTCAAGTACTGATTTGCATACCTTATCAAACGACATAAATCAAAAAGGAAATACAGCTGCTTTAACTGAAGCTCCAATAGACTACGATGGTGAATTAAGAGACCAAGTAAATCCACCAGACATTGGTTGCGATGAATTCGGTCCGGGTGGTGATGACTTTGCTGTTGTAGGTATTTCACCAGACGTATTTAGATACAATGCTCCAACACCTTGGAATTTTACAATTAGATATCAAGGTAATGCCAATGGTAACAAACCATTGTTTATTTTATATAAAATCAATGGGGTTGATCAACTAGATCCTGATGATGCAATTCAAATATTACCTACACAACTTTCTACTTATTTTAGAACTCAGACATTCCAAGTTCCTGTAATTAATAGAATCACTAGAACTACTTATCAACAATTTAGACTTACGGTTTATATTTATGGTGGTAATATCGGTGACTTAAGACCAGTTAACGACTCATTAACAATTGATGTTTGTGTTGGATTAGAAGGTATATTTACGATTGACCCTAACCAAGCACCAAGTAATTCAAACTTCACCAGTTTTCAAGAAATCTATGATTACTTGAAATGCGGTGTTGCAGGTCCGACCGTATTTGAAATAGCTGATGGTATCTACGATGAGCAGATCAACCTTTGGAAAATCAGAAACTCATCGGCTATAAATACTATTACATTTAAATCAAAAAATAATGTATTTGCTACTAAGCTTACCTATATAAATGGTACAGCAGAGAATCATGCAACAGTATTATTTAATAATGCACAATACATTACTTTAAAAGATCTTACTATTGAAAATAGAAGTACCTCTAATGGTTCTTGTATTCAATTTGCTGGTAATTCTAAATACAATACCATTGCGAATTGTATAATTAGAGTTGACTCAACAATTACACCTTATCCGCTTTCATTAGTTCCCATTGTATCTAGTAAATTAGGTACACTTATGAACACAACTGTTGCGCCACAATCTTATGGAATTAACGGGAACTTCAATAAAATAATAAACAACAAAATTTTTGGTGGTTATTATGGGGTAGCGATGTTCGGACAAGACACTGCAATTAGAGATAAAGAAAACTTCATTGAGAATAACATCATTACCAGTTTTCATAAAGCCGGTGTTTATTTAGATTTTGCAGATACTAAAGTATTGCATAATATAATCACAGGTAAATTAGGTATGGATGGTACCGCATGGGGTATATACGCTAAAGGTTTAGGTGATAGAGATGGAGTTGATAAAAATAGCATTTCAGGTAACAAAATTTATGATGTATCATTTACAGGTATTTTCTTGCAATCTTGTTTAAGTAAGAAATTCCCTGGACAAAAGAAATCATCTTTTGTTGTTAGTAATAACATGATAGGTGGTGGCTTTACAACATTTAGTACAGCTACTGCGGGTATCAACATGAATGGTACTATTGGCGTTTCAGTATTGCACAATACGATTTTAATGGATGCACCTAGAGCATCAGGTACTGCAGTTTCTGAAAACGTTGCAAGATGTATGATTATCAATAATACTAACGATAAAATAGAGGCATTTAATAATATTTTTTATTCTACAAATGGTGCAATTGCATTAGAGTATTATTCGAGAATTAGAAATCAAGGTTCACCGAATACAGGTTTAAGTGCATCAGATAATAATTTGTACTATACAGAATCAAAAAGTAAATCAACACCATTGATTTTGATTCAAAGAATTTCAAATTTAAATGCGACTAAGAAGAATTACATCTTCGGACAAACAAGTCAGAGTCCATTGGTGGCATTAACAGAATTTAAAAACGATAATAACAATTCATCGAGAGAAAGAAAGTCATTAGCATTGCCAATTAAGTTTGAGCAATTACCATATGATTTACACTCTTATGATTTAACGATAGAGAGTAAGGCAGCGGGCGGACAAGACATTACAACTGACTTTGATCGTGATCCGAGAAAAGGTATTAACGATATTGGAGCAGATGAATTCACTGTACCAAACTATGACTTAGATGTAAACACTGTAATGAATCCTTTGATTTGTTTTACTAAGCCTAATAAGATTGTAGTTAAACTAAGAAATAGAGGTAAATATTCATTAGACGGATTTAGAGTACCATTACAATATACCATGTCAGATGGTGAAAATGGTTATTCATTTACTGGTTATGATACAGTAAGATTAACATTAAAGAAAACGGGTGATACACAGATCTTCACTTTTAAAACTTTATGTTCAGTGCCAGAAAGAGGTATTTACAATTTATGTATTAAAATAAGTCCGGGATGGGCTGTCAACGATACCGTATATTCTAACAATGAAAAATGTAGAGAAGAGTGTACTGGTATAGAAGGTGATTATTTTATTGGTTACGAATCACCATATCCAACAAATGTAGATTCATTAAAAAACTTTAGTAATATACAATCAGCTTTTGATTACATCAAAGGTAATTGTGGTGTGTGTGATGATATTTATTTAAATGTTGAACCTTCTTCTACACCATATGCAGAGAGAATCAACATCCCTAGGTATTTAGTGAATTTAGATTCTCCATTAGTTACATTACAGCCATACAATACAACCTTAAATACTGCTGTAGTTATTAATCAACCTACAACACCAGCAGGTGATAAAGATAGAATACATTATACCATTAGGTTTGATGGTTCTGAGTTTGTAAGACTGAGAAATTTAACAATTAGAAACACTGGATTGAATTTTGGTTCGGGTATACATTTCACTAAAGAATCAAAATCAAATATTGTAGAAGGTTGTAAAATTCAAGTAAGCACAACTTCTATCAATAAAGAATTTTATCCGATTGTATTCACATCAACTTCGAAAATGAATGTTGATGATAATAACTCATTCGCGAAAAATGGTTCTTCTAATAGAATAGTGAGAAATCAAATTAGTGGTGGATATGCTGGTGTTGCATTAATGGGTTCATCAGTTGTTGACTTTGATGAAAACAATATTGTAGACAGTAATATAATCTCTGAGTTCTATCAATTTGGAGTATTTGCTAAATACAATACTGTTAAAAGTATAGGCTTTAATATATTAGAGCCACGATTAAATTCTTCTCCATCATGTGCTTCTATATCATATAATTTTGGTGGTGCTGGAGGTTTAATCAACGCAAACAAAATTGTAGATGCGAAACAAGTAGGTATTAGAATTATTGGAGTAGATGCGAATTATGATAATAGATTAATAGTAGCTAATAACTGGATTACTCATAATTTCGGGTCATCGATTGCAGACACTTCTGCCGCAGTTTTAATAAAGAGATCTAGTAACATCGGACTATATTATAATTCAATTAGATATAATGGTTTGGTGGCAGCTTTATCAATGAGAAGTGAAAATATCACATTGCCAGATCCAGAAACTGGTAATCCAACAACTGTAAAAATTTCACCTACTAACATACATGTTAAAAATAACATCGTAATGGTAGACTCAGTGCCAGGTGCTGCACAAATTCCATTCGTAATTTATTTTGATTCGAACGATCCTCGTTCACAGTTTAATCATAATAACTACTTTACAGGATACCAATCTAAGTTTGCATATTATCCACCAAACACGCAGAAAGATTTTGCTACTTGGGAATTAAATACTGCACAAGATGATGCATCATTAGATTTAGAACCTGGTTTTATTAGTGGTACTGATTTGAATTTATCTCCAGATACATTACAATTCGATAAGAAGGGTTTAGTTGTACCAGGTATTAATCGAGATTTCTATAACAGAAAAAGAAGTCCGCGTATAACTGACATCGGCTCAATTGAATACGAGAAACAATGGTTAGATGTAAGTATATTAAATATTAAAAATGAAAGAGCAGTATATGGTCAAAATGATTTCACTGTAACTATTTTGAATGATGGTAACGCAGACATCAGCGATAAAACTATTTGTTTAGAATATTCAGTTGACTCAGGTCAAACTTGGATAGGTACACAGAGTGTTCAATTAAATAAATTGAAATCACGTTACGACGAACAAGAATTTACTTTTTCAGCGAAATATAACAAGACTAATTTCTTGGTAATACCATTATGTGTTAGAATTGTACCAACATCTCAATGTAGATTATCAGGAGATACAATAACTAAGTATGAAGTTATTTGTAAAGAACTTTGCGTAGGATTGAAGAAAGGTGATTATACAATAGGTAATAATGGTACAGAAGACTTTAGTAATTTTGCTCAAGCGATTACAGCATTAGTTTGTGGTTTTGATTCATCTATTGTATTTAAAGTTTCTAATGGTACATATATTGAAAGAATTACAATACCTTATATCAACACAAATTTTGATACAACAGTTACTTTCACATCTAAGAGTGGTAATGCTAAAGATGTAACAATTCAATTCCAAAATACAGATGAAGCTGTAGAACACCACGTAATGCAATTACAAGGTACTAAGCACATCGTCATAAAGAATTTAACATTCAAGAGTAATGCAAAAGCAAGAGCTTCTGGTATACATTTATCAGACTCTGCAGCATACAATAGAATCTCTGAATGTATTTTCGAATTTGATTCAACTGTTGATGCAAATACACTAGTAGGTATATTAGGTTCTGGTAGAATTGCATTTACTGACCCAGCATCTAACAACAATAATACTATAGAGAATTGTGAGTTTAAGGGTGGGGGATTCGGAGTAAGATTTTTAGGTGTGAAAAACAATGCAACTAAAGGTCCGAACCAAATCATCGGCTCTAAATTTAGGAACCAATACACCGCAGCTATAGATGTATTTTATTCGCAAATTGATAGTATTAGTAATAACGAAGTCTTTATGCGTAATGGCAATAAGAATAGCGTAGGTATAAACATTTACGGTGCTTTAACAGACTTTATCATTACAAATAACATTGTAAGAAATGCACAGAGTGCTGGTTTTATAATGGATAGTTGCAGAACAATTTCAAGGGGCTTAATAGCAAGTAATATGATTGCAGGTGGATATTCACCTGATGGATTTGGTAGAGATCATGCGATGATTATCAAGTCAACAGGAGCATTCCCTTCTAAAGGAGTAAATTCTTCTGGTACAATTGAGATATTAAATAACTCAGTATTGTATGACGGTAATAATGATAGCTCTTCAGCATTTTACATTATGCGTTCAAATAGCTTAGCTATTTATAATAACATATTTGTGAACTACGGAAATGGTTATGCATTGATGTTCGACGAAGAACCGAATAATGGTGTAACAGAATTTTTCGGATCAGGTTCAAACTTATTATATACTCGTGGAACAAATATTGCAAAATGGAGAGGTATTGTTTGTCCTGATTTAACCACACTCGGTTTACAAGATCAAGGTAACTCACCATTCAACGTAGGTAATTCACCTGGTGGAATTGGAGCATTTGATCCAGTGTTCAGATCTAATATGGATTTACATATTAACAAAGTAGAGTTAGATGGTAGAGCACAACCATTTGATAATGTGGTGACAGATATTGACGGACAATTAAGAAACCCTAGTACTCCAGACGTAGGTTGCGACGAGTACATACCAGGTTTTGATATGTCACTATTAAGATTTGTTACACCATTAGATAGTGCGACTTTCCAAGATTCAGCAAGAGTTATTATACAAGTAAAAAATAAAGGTGCTGATTTAACAGCTACTAAATTTAAATATACTTTTGATGGTGTTGTAGTTGATTCGGTAACACAAGTATTTAATCCAGCTTTAAAATATGATTCTACAGCATTTATTGCCTTCCCTAGAAAGTTCTCTACTCGTCAGGGAGGTTACCATAAAATCGCTGCATACTCAGAAATATTGAGATTAACACCTGATAATAAATTTGTCAATAACGACTTTAATAATTTCAACGATACCATTAAAATTGGAGTGTTCTCTTTAGACACATCAGACGTAGGTGTATCGGCTTACTTGTCACCATTAAACGGTTTACCAGTGAGTGCATTAACGAATGTTGAAGTGAAAGTTACAAACTATGGTAATTTAAGAACTAGTAATTATCAGTTAATCTTAAAAGTAAATAATCAAATTGTTGAAACTAGAAATATAACTGAAGCTATTAATAAGAAAGAGGCAAGAGATTACACCTTCACTTATCAAATAGATCCAGAGAAAGCAGTGAGTTTTGATATTTGTGCATATACTAAATTGATTGACGACGTAATACCAGAAAATGATAGTTTATGTATTGCAGTATCAACACTAGTTGGTATTGAGAATAATGCTAAAAATACATTGTTTGCTGTATTCCCTAATCCGACGAACGGTAAAGTATATTACGGTATAGATCTTGATTCAGAAACTGAAGTAGAAATCAACGTGTACGATTTGTCTGGTCGATTAGTTAAGCTAGAAAAAGCGGGTACTTTACCAAAAGGTAAGCATAGTATCGAGACTAATAATGAGAGCTTAGCAGAGGGTACTTATTTCTTCGTACTTAAAGCTGGCGATCAGAGTTATAACGGCAGATTTGTAATTGTAAAATAATATTAAGATTATGCGATGTTCAAATTTGAACATCGCATTTTAAAATTAAACCTTAAAAATGAACAAAGTGATTAAAAAGTTAAGCAGTACATTATTTCTTATTTTGATTACATCTTCTTTAGTATTTTCACAAAAGAAATATTTTAGTGGTATCTATACCATTGGAGGTAGCAATGCTAACTATCAAACTATTCAGAAAGCCTTAACAGATTTATTGGCTACAAATTCAGAAGTGATAGGTAGGGTTACTTTCAATATTCGCCCCGGAACATATAATGAAAATTTAACATTAAAACCTTTCGTGGGTGCATCTGCAAAAAACTTCGTAATATTTAAATCTGAAACTGGTAAAGCATCAGATGTTATTATACAAGATGATGGTGATAATACTTTGTATAGTAATCAAGTTATAAGATTTGAAGGTTGTTCATTCTATACATTGGCTGACTTGACAATTATTAATAATAGAAATATTACAGCTTCAAATAATTTTGCTTCGGTAATTCACTTAACATATAATCGTGATACACGTAAACCATCAGAGAGTAATACAATTACTAGATGTATTATAAAAGTTGATGAAGACTATACGGTTTTTAATGGTAATACTATTCCGATAGTTGCATCAGATATTAATAATACTTCATTAGCTGAGAATTGTGCTAACTTTAATACTTTCTCAAATAACCAAATTTATGGTGGTTCCTTTGGTATTCGTTTATTAGGTAGAAACTCAGCTCAGCCTGCAAGAGGAAATAAAATTTCGGGTAATAAATTCTTTAATTGCTACAGTGGTATTGATATAGATTTTAACAACATCCCTTTAATCGCTACAAATGAAATCAATTGTAGAGTAAATCCTAATGAAGCGCAGTTTGGTATGCGTATAAGAAATGCTTCTGGTAATTTCAGCTGGCATAGTAACATCATCAGAAACTATGGTACCTTCGGTATATTTGTATATAATGTGAATGCGGGTGCAGCAGGTTATATTTATAATAATATGATCACTGGTAATTCTAAACAGAATTACTCAAGAGGCGTGCACGTGGAGTTTTGTAGAAATTTACAATTCTTCAATAATTCAATTAGATATTCTG
>JBKCCA010000312.1:0-1740 GCA_046305595.1 bacterium | reverse complement strand
TAAACAATCCGAGTAAACCTTTTTTACCCGATTTATATTCAGCAACTTTATCAGGATATTTATTCATCACTTCTTGTATAAAGCCCAATAACTCGTCGTTGTTATTACTAATAATTAAGTTTAAATCAGTAGCGATATCTATTGCTTTTTTGTCTGTTGATTTCAACATAGCAGTAAATACCTGCTGATTTGCAACTGTATTATTAATCTTACCCTCGTCAACTAGAACAATTATTTCAGCAATTTGTGCGGCACTTAATGGGAAATTTGTAATCTCAACGGCTTCTTCGTTTAGGTAGGACTTAATAGGGCCCATTAACCAATTAGCTGCAGCTTTGTAGTTTTGTGTTTGATTACACATTTCTAGAAAATAGAGAGCAATTTCTTTTTGCTCTAGAATAACGTTAGCATCATACTCTGATAGTTTATATTCATTTAAGAACTTTTGCAATAATTGCTCTGGTAGCAATGGCATATGTTCTTCAATGTTATGAATATATTCATTTGTTAAATGAACAGGTGGTAAATCAGGTTCTGGGAAATATCGATAATCATTCGCCATTTCTTTAGAACGCAATAATGAAGTAGTGCCAGAGACAGCATCATAATTCAATGTATTTTGATCTATTTTTCGGCCTGCTTCAATTTCATCAATCTGGCGCTTTACCTCGTAATCTATAGCCCTTTGAACATTTCTAATAGAGTTCAAATTCTTAACTTCACAACGATTACCAAATTCTGTTGATCCTTTTTTACGTACTGAAATATTTGCATCACAACGAAGACTACCTTCTTCCATGTTACCATCACAAATTTCTAAGTAGCGTAACAGTTTTCTAATCTCTGTAATGTATGCTCCTGCTTCTTCTGATGAACGAATATCTGGTTCAGATACAATTTCAATAAGAGGCACTCCCGCTCTATTTAGGTCAATTAATGAATCATAAATATCTTGGTCGTGAATACTTTTACCAGCATCTTCTTCCATGTGAATACGGGTGATGCCAACTCTCTTTATACTACCATCCTTCATCTTCAAATCAATAAATCCTTTGTAGCAAATGGGTGTAGTATCTTGCGTTATTTGATAACCTTTAGGTAAATCGGCATAGAAATAATTCTTACGTGCGTATTGATTTTCTAAACGTATTTCACAATTAGTTGCTAATCCCATCTTTACTGCAAATTCAATTACTCTCTCATTCACTTTTGGTAATGTACCTGGGTGACCTAAAGTAATTGCTGAAATATTGGTATTAGGATCATCACCATACCCGGCAGAGTCAGATGCATAAGCCTTACTATTAGTAGATAGCTGAGCATGTATCTCTAATCCGACTACGGTTTCATATTGATCATATATTGTATTCGACATATTCAAAGATATTAATTCATTATTTATTAATTACTTAACCATTGTTTAAACTCTGTTATTAATACATCAGATTGTTTAAACCAGTATATTTTTAGTTTATTACTAGCTATTTCAAAACTAATAGCCTTTATAAATTCTATAAATCTTCTTTTATAGTGATATGCCATAATTCCACATAATGCTATTATAGCTAGGCTAATTATCACCGATAAGATATTCTGCATTATCATATATAATACTATAGCATAAATGAAATAGGAAAATATAAATAATAGTAAACCGATTACAATATGAGTACCATTTATATATTCTTTTTCTTTTTTAAATATTAGATTGCTAATGATACTTGGTAATGCAAATGGAAG
>JBKCCA010000311.1:0-1971 GCA_046305595.1 bacterium | reverse complement strand
CTGCACTTTTGTACGGCAAATAGTACTCGAACGGGATACCAGTAGAGCCAGATGTTTGAGAGACAATCCCTTTGCTTTTTGTAGATAAAAATGCTTTAGGGTCGTTCCTTATTATTTCCGTTTTGATAAATGGAAATTTATTTAATTCTTATAACGAAAAATCGTCAAAGTTAATTTTTATATTACTCTTTTTATAAAATGGAACTGTGTTAATTGCATTATGGAGTATGTACTTTAACTTATCATTTTGTATTTTATCTATTTCGTTTTTTGTTAAAAATGGAATAGAGTTAACTTCGTTTTGTTTGGATCTACTAAAATATTTCCAATACGCTATTTTTCTAAAAAATCTATCGAGTGTACTCGCAGCCATTTTTATTTCCTTATAATTTTATTAATGATGATATTCTTTACAATATCTCGTTCTCTAGAATTAATTCCAACTGAATATATTGCTAGTAAGAGCCATACTACAGAAAATATAGCACTGAAGAAAAAGCGCATAGTGGATTCAACTATGACATATTTTATTAAAAATAATGGACTAATTATAAATGTTACATTGATCATTTTTAAATAGGCATTTAAAAAAAATTCTTTCACATTAAAGCTAATTAGTTTCTTAAGAATAACTTGCATGGCCAATAACATCGCTATTGATATGAAAGTATACACTATAAATAAAGTTTGTGGAGGATAATTATTTTTAAAAAATAAGTAAGCGATAGGAAGGCCTGCCAAGGAAATTAAGCTTAATATAATTTGAAAATATTTAATGTTTCCACTAGCTTGTACTGCAGAAGGTACTCCTGCGCTCATAGAATAAATCAACGCATTCAAAATTAATATTTGGATAAACACTGATGTGTATTGGGGCACAGACTCTAACCAAATACTGAGAATATAATCTGTCTCTAATAAGATTGGCAATGATGGCAATAGCATCAGAAAAAAAGTGTACTTAGATGAAAAAATTACTAATTGCATTGTTCTATCTAACTGCCCACTACTGAAGCTTTTCGTAACTTGAGGTATAACTGCTTGATTAAGACTTTGAGAAAAAGTTTTAACCACATTGTTTACCTGGTTCGCAATTCCAAGGCCAGCATTTATGAATGTTCCGAAGAACAAATTCACGAGTATTGCGGAGCCTTGTACTTCTATGGCTCCGGCTGTGGCACCAAAAAGTGTCCAACCAGAGTAAGACAACATTTCTCTATATTTCTTTGGTTTCGATTGAAAATTCCAAGCACTTAATTTATCATAATATCTTTTACAATAAATAAAATAAATTATAGGAGGAATTATGGAAATGAAGGCTATTAAACCTGCATATAGTCGTAATTTATTCCCTATGAAAAATATAGTTAATGCAACAACCACTAGTCCTAAAACACTTCTTATTATTTCTACAACCGCTGTTGCAATAAATTTTTCTTTATCAATGATTAGTCCTTGAAAAGGCACACTTATTATAGAGAAAACTGTACTAAATACAGAAAACTGAAATACAAAAATTGCATCGTCGAGTTTACCTGGGCTTACATTTAAATAGTTGTGTATGTAATATATTCCAAAAATTTCAGCAAATACAACTACAATCACCGCCAAAATTAAATGTATAACTAAACTTATATTAAAAATTTTATTTACACTGTCCTCATCATTGGTTCCCAATTCAAAAGCAATAAATCTATAGGATGCGGAAACCATAACATTGTTTAAAAGTGCTAGAAAAAAAACTATACCTCCAACAACATTATAAAGACCATAATCAGATTCTCCTAGTGCCTTTAATATAAACCTAGACGTAATGATTCCAATGATACTTATAATGATCAAACGAGCATATAGAATCAAACTGTTTTTTAATATTCGCTTATTATCAATACTTGATTTCAAATCAACTACACTTTTTTTACTCCAAGATTTACTAATAACACTTTCATTATTGATTTAATAGTATAAATA
>JBKCCA010000310.1:0-3088 GCA_046305595.1 bacterium | reverse complement strand
AAATAGGAGAGAATGGTAAGTTTAAATTTGTAGGTTCTGAACCTAAAAGGGGAATCTATCGTTTGAATTTTCAAAATGTTCGTGCTATTGATTTAGTTTTAGATAATACTTCGGATGTTAGCTTAACAGTTGACGCGAAATCAAAAATGAATGAGTACGATGTACAAGGTTCTGAAGCATCAAGCAAAATCAAAGACATCAATACGATTTTATACAATACTTATAAGAAAGTCGAGTCATTACAAAATACATTTGCCGAAAAGCAAAGCGATCCAAATATCGAGAACATCCGAATAGATTTAGAAAAACAATACCAACAAGCTATTGATGCTCAAGTAGCCGATTTAAAGGCATTCACAGAGCAAAACGATGATGCTTTGATAGATCTTTATGCTGTGTCATATTTGAATGTTGACGAGAATTATGAATTTATTAAAACTGTAATTGAGCAAAACAAAGCTAAAGTAGCTGAGTCTGATTATACACAAGAATACTTTGATAAGTTTAATGCTTATGCTAGTGTTGCTGTAGGAGCAATGGCACCTGAAATCAATTTAATGTCGCCTGATGGAAAACAAATTGCACTATCATCGTTAAAAGGGAAAGTAGTATTACTTGACTTCTGGGCATCGTGGTGCGGACCTTGCAGAAAAGAGAATCCGAATGTCGTTAAATTATACAATCAATATAAGTCTAAAGGATTTGAGATCTATGGCGTATCATTAGATCGTAATAAAGAAGATTGGTTGAAAGCTATACGTGATGATAAATTAACATGGTTACATGTATCAGATTTGAAGTTTTGGGAGTCAGAAGCGGCTGCATTATACAAGGTGGAAGCTATACCTGCAACCTTTATTTTAGACCAAGAAGGTAAAATTGTAGCGAAGAATTTAAGAGGTGAAGAATTAGAAGCCTTCTTAAAGAAAATGTTTAATTAAAGGGAATTTAGCCTTAATTTATTCTTATCAATTAACAATAAATTAACGTACATTTAACTAATAGGTTTTATTACAAGCTTACCTTCGATGCAAACAAAAGATATGAACAACCCTAAACAAAAAATCTTGATCGTTGACGACGAACCAGATATCATAGAGTTGATTGAATACAATCTTAAGAAAGAAGGTTATCAGGTATTCACTGCATCGAACGGATTAGAGGCTATACAAGTAGCGAAGAAATCATTGCCAGATTTAATTGTATTAGACATTATGATGCCAAAATTAGATGGTATTGAAGCATGTCGTCAATTAAGAGCAATGCCAGAATTCAAAAGTACCTTCATGGTATTTTTAACAGCAAGATCTGAAGAATATTCAGAGATATCAGGATTTAACGTGGGTGCTGATGATTACATTGCAAAGCCTATTAAGCCTCGCGCTTTAATTTCAAGAATCAACGCTATTTTACGTCGTAATACAATGGCTGAAACTGAAGTTGAAAACAAATTAGAGATAGGTAATTTAGTTATAGATCGTGAAGCTTATTTAGTGTTTCAAGATGGTAAGAAAGTCGTATTAGCAAAGAAAGAATTTGAATTGCTATACTTACTAGCTTCTAAGCCTGGTAAAGTTTTTACAAGAGAAGTAATTTTAAATAACATTTGGGAAGACTCTGTTGTAGTAACTAACCGTACCATTGATGTGCACATCCGTAAGCTAAGAGAAAAACTAGGTGACGATTATGTGACCACTGTAAAAGGTGTTGGTTATAAATTTGAAGTTTAAATTTTATTGATGAGTAAAAAAAATCCGACCCCTCGAAGTATTTCATTTTATAGCTCTTTGTCGCTATCGTTAATCGTCGGATTAGTTTTATACCTCATCTCATTAGATATTTATGATTCCTTAATTATCGTTGGAGTCACCTTTGTATTTAGCTATTTTATTTTCTTATATGCCATCGAAATTTTTATCTACAGAAAAATCAAGTTGGTATATAAGAATATTCATAGTTTGAAAGTTCGTCGTTTAGATCCGAAACCCTCAGACTTCGATATGTCTGACCCCATCAACGAAATGGAAAAAGAGGTTAGAGGCTGGGCTGAAGATGAATCTAAAGAAATTGAACAACTAAGAACTATGGAACGTTACCGCAAAGAATTTTTAGGTAATGTTTCTCACGAATTAAAAACTCCCATCTTTAATATTCAAGGATATATAAATACTTTGTTAGATGGTGCGATTGATGACCCAGAAGTCACTATTCGCTTCTTGAAAAAAGCCGCTAAAAGTACCGATCGTATTGCTTCATTAGTGGAAGACTTAGAATCTATCTCACAATTAGAGTCAGGATTCTTGACAATGGAGTTAGAAGAGTTTGACATTAATGAGTTAATTCACGATGTATTCGAAAGTTTATCTATGCGTGCCGCAGAAAAAAATGCACGTATCGATTTCAAAGAAGGTTGTGATGTTCCTTTTATTGTTGAAGCTGATAAAGATCGTATACGTCAAGTAATCGTTAATTTATTGGTGAATTCTATTAAATACGGTAAAGAAAACGGTTATACTCTCATCGGACTGTATGATATGGATGAGAACGTTTTAATAGAAGTGACCGATAATGGTATAGGCATCGAAGAAGAACATTTACCTCGTTTATTTGAACGATTCTACAGAGTTGACAAAAGTAGATCGAGAGATGCGGGGGGTACCGGACTCGGATTAGCAATTGTAAAGCATATCATCGAAGCACATAACCAGACAATCAACGTTCGTAGCACGAAAGGTATTGGTACGACGTTTGGGTTTACGCTGAAAAAAGCGAAGTAAAAATTCGTATTCAGTATTCCGTATTCCGTATTCAGTATTCCGATGTGCTAGCTTTAAATTTAGTGCTTTCTTTAGTCTTAATACTTTGTACCTAATAAATACTCAAATTGTACTTCAACATCTTTTCAATTAAACTATAGGGTATTTCCCTTTCTAGTGGGAACTGAACAGAACCTTTACCTTGTTTGTATTCGCTTAGTTCTTTCTTGAATTTTTCGTGAGAATTAGGTGTAGCATAGATACCTATATGATTTTCATAAGCCGCAAAATACATAACTGGTTTTTTCTTGAATTTATATGCAGGCATACCG
>JBKCCA010000309.1:0-2479 GCA_046305595.1 bacterium | reverse complement strand
TTCATATAAAAACATACCTTCTTCTTTCGTTAGAAATTCAAAATTTATGGCTCTTTCGAGTAAATTATCTACCTTCATCATACAAATATAGTTGAATGCATTTATTAACATTCATTAAAAAATACATTTTTATACATACTATTCAATAGTTACTTTTAGCCAAACAAAAAAACAATGAAAAAGATTTACATTTTAGTACTTATATTTTGTACTTCAGTAGCATTTGCTCAAACTACTAGAACGCTCAAATCATATAAAGAAGATAAAAGCACTATCGTAAAAGACAGCACAGGCAAGGTTTTAAACGCAGATGAATGGTTTTCGAAAGTTCAGAGTAATGAATATACGATAGAAGTCATTACACCTGAAGGTGTTGAACCTCGTGAATTCAAACTTAGACTCGCAACATCCGAAGAAAAAAGAATGGCTATGTTAAATAGCGAAAAGAAAGGCCCAATTACTTTAGCTGGTTTTACAACTGGCAAACCAATAGTTGATTTTTCAGTTGTAGATATTAATGGTGTCACTCATACCAAAGAAAGTATGAGTGGAAAAGTTTTAGTGCTAAACTTTTGGTACAAAGACGCTGCACCATGCAAAGCTGAAATACCTGAGTTGAATAAGTTGGTGAAAAAATACAAAGGTAAGAAAGTGGAGTTTCTTGCACCTACTTACGACCCAGAATTCGATGTTAAAGAATTTTTGAAAAAATACCCTTTTAACTTCACCATTTGTACTGACGTTGATCAAATGATAATCGATATGAAGATTAGTAAATACCCGACACATGTTGTTATTGATCAACAGGGGGTAGTACAATTTGTAACGATCGGACAAATAGATAATATTATTGGGCAATTAGATTATCACATTACTAATTTGTTATAAATGATTGAATTTAAGAAGCATGTTTTAGCGAACGGATTAAGATTATTGGTACATGAAGATCATACTGTACCAATGGCTGTGTTAAATGTATTGTACGATGTGGGAGCTAAAGATGAAAACCCTAATCAAACCGGATTTGCTCATTTATTTGAACACTTAATGTTTGGAGGTTCAATCAATATACCAACTTATGATGAGCCACTTCAAAAAGTTGGTGGAGAAAACAATGCTTTCACGAGTAACGATATTACTAACTATTATATTCAAGTTCCCTCAGTTAATATTGAAACTGCATTTTGGCTTGAATCTGATCGTATGCTTAGCCTAGCGTTTTCTGAAAAGAGTTTAGAAGTACAAAAAAATGTAGTGGTAGAAGAGTTCAAGCAACGCTATCTAAATCAACCTTATGGTGATGTTTGGTTAAAGCTTAGACCTTTAGCTTATAAAGTACACCCTTATCAATGGGCAACTATTGGTAAAGAAGTTTCGCACATCGAAAATGCAGAAATGAACGATGTTAAAAACTTTTTCAAGAAACATTACAATCCTCAGAATGCAATATTAGTAGTTGCTGGTGATGTAAGCTTTGAAAAAGCACTAGCATTAACAGAAAAATGGTTCGGTAGTATTGATGCTGGTGAAAAATACATCAGAAATTTACCAGTAGAACCTCAACAAAATGAAGAGAGATTTTTAGAACATTATGCCGATGTGCCCAATGATTCTATTTATAAAGCATTTCACGTTAACGACCGTAGGTCTAATGATTATTATATAGCTGATATTATTTCGGATGTACTCTCTAGGGGAGAGTCTTCAAGATTATATCAAAAACTCGTTAAAGAAGATAAAGTATTTTCTGAAATCAATGCTTATATAACAGGAGATATCGAAAAGGGATTATTTATTGTTGAAGGCAAGCCCTCTAAAGGTGTAACATTACAACAAGCAGACGAAGCAATATGGACAGTTTTGAATGATTTGAAAACTAATTTATTGCCAGAACGAGAGCTTAATAAAATTTTCAATAAGCTAGAATCTAGTACTGTTTTCGGTGAAATGAATTTACTGAATAGAGCGATGAACATTGCTTATTTTGAATTATTAGGTGATGCCAATGAATTAAATACTGAAATAGAAAAATACAGAGCTGTAACAAATGCTGACATTAGTAATTATGCCGAAAAGGTATTTACCAAAAAGAATTGTTCATCATTATTTTACTATAGTAAAAACTAAATATGATATTAGAACTAGATAGAAAATCTGCACCGGCATCATACGATTTAAATAAATCGAACATTATCGAAGCCGAAAAAATTAATATCAATGATTATAAAGTTTTTAGTGTTAAGGGAGGTACAGAACCTGTTATTAAATTAGAAATAATATTTCCGTTTGGTAATAGAACTGAGCAACAAAAATTAATTGCTGCAGCAACTAACTATCTTATAAACAGTGGAACACATAATTTCAGCTCTAAAGAAATTATGGAAAACATTGACTATTACGGAGCATTTTATCAGCATGACAATAGCTTTGATAGATCTTCATTATCTATCTATACCTTAAAAAGATATTATAAAGAAAT
>JBKCCA010000308.1:0-2239 GCA_046305595.1 bacterium | reverse complement strand
CAACATATGGCATTAAATCATTAACTATACTTTCCAAATACAATTTACCTTTTGCTTTTACATCCCATACATTTTTTGCATCTGCATTTACTCTAAAATCAAAAGCTGAATATTCAGATAGTCTTTCTGCTGATCCATTGTCAATACCAACAACTATTAAATTTTTATTTAATGTATCTAATGCTTCATCAACCCCCCACTCACCAAATGGTGCAGTTAAAACATCGAACAAATTTTGTCCATCGTGCATATATAAAACCTTGTATTTATCTTTAGAGCCATCATACCCATTAGGCAAATAAATCCACACTCTGCGCTTAACGCCTAATGATTTCAAGTAAAAATCATTACTTAATATCTTCACGTTTTTTGAAGCAGTTGACTTCGGATGTTGCAAATCAAAATCATCTCTCCAATTATCAACTTTAATATAAATTGTAGTATCGCTTTTTATTTTATTAACTATGAAATATCTATTTTGAAGTGGAGATCCATCAACATTGCACTCAACACTTTGCCAATTACCTTTGGTGATTTTAAATTCAATATGATTTATATTTTTAAAATCATTAATAACCAAGCTGAGTTTAGTATTATTTAATTTACTGAACTTGTATGAAGTATCATTAGGTGACCATCCAGTTAAATTAGATGCAAAAAAATAATTTGAATGATATTCAGATGTTTTAGTTTCTAATATGAGTGTGATTTTCTGAGAAAATAAACAACTGATATTAAAGAGATTTATAAAGATTAATGTCAACAAATATTTCATGATATAAATATTACATTGGTATTAATTTATTGTCTTTTAGAATAGGAATAACCGAACAGATATTTTGCTTTAAACAAAATTGGATGTCATCTTCTATATTCAATTCTTTTAATCTTTGACTATGTGAAGACTTATAAAGATACTCTCTCAATCCTACCTCTTTCGCCTTTAAATAAAGGTCTTCAGCAGCAATAGCAGCATCACAGAAACTAGATATATGTGTTCTTAATTGTTGTACTAAAGCACCAGCAAATAATGTATCTTCTAAATTGAATTTATTTTTCCAACCTGAACATAATAATAATACATCATCATGTTCTTGTTTAAGCCATGAAGCTAAACTATCTAAATTTAAAAAAGAACCAATTACTATTTTATTAGCATTCTTAGCTTGATTAATAGCATGAGTACCATTAGTTGTAGTAAGTACGATTTTTTTTCCTCTTACTTTATCTTCGGTATAACTAAAAGGTGAATTACCAAAATTGAATCCTTCTACAACTTCACCATTGCGTTCAGCGGCTAACAAATAATCTTTGACTTCGTAACTTTTACATTCTTCAATTGTAGCAACAGGAATTATTTCAAGAGCACCATTTTCAAATCCGTAACAAATAGAAGAAGTCGCTCTGAAAATATCTATCACAACAACAATTCTTCCATCTGTTTCGTAGTGGGGTATTAAAGATGGGCTTAGACAAACTTCTAGAGTTCTAGCCATTACTATGCTTTATAAAATGGGTATTTTACTGTTCTAGCTAAAATCTTTTGATCTCTAATTGATATGAAAATGTCTGTACCTTCTTTTGAAAATTCTGTATTAACATAACCCATACCTATAGCTTTTTGTAATGAAGGAGATTGAGTGCCTGAAGTAACAATTCCAATCTCAGCACCATCCTTATCAACTATTTTATAATCATGTCTTGGTATACCACGATCAATCATCTCAAATCCAACTAATTTTCTTTTTAGTCCGGCTTCTTTCTCAGCTAACAAATTTTTAGAATTCGTGAACTCTTTACTAAACTTAGTTATCCATCCTAAGCCTGCTTCTAATGGTGATGTCGAATCATTGATATCATTTCCATACAAGCAAAATCCCATCTCTAAACGCAGTGTATCTCTAGCACCTAAGCCTATTGGCTTAATACCAAACTCAGCACCTGCTTCAAAAACTGCATTCCATATTTTTTCAGCATTCTCGTTTTCAAAATACACTTCAAATCCGCCTGCTCCTGTATAACCTGTTGCAGAAACTAAAACATTTTCAACACCTGCAAATACACCTTTTTGAAAAGAATAATATTCCATCTTAGCAAGATTCATTGAAGTTAGTTTTTGTAGAGTGGCTGCTGCCTGCGGACCTTGAACTGCTAACAAAGAAGTTTTGTCAGAGATGTTATGCATCTCTACATTCTTTGTATTGTATTTAGAAATCCAGTTCCAATCTTTTTCAATATT
>JBKCCA010000307.1:0-2840 GCA_046305595.1 bacterium | reverse complement strand
AACTCCACCTCTTTCTTCGTCAAGTCTGAAAAAGCTCTATGTATCGGGAAATCAAATTTAGTAGAAGACTTAATCAATTTATCTAACCATTCTCGCATCTTCTCACCTCTCCAAGGTGCAATTGCACCTTCATAAACAGATTTACTTTTGTCGGGTACTACTAAATCAGGGTCAATACCAATAACCTTTCCATAGCCTTCACAAGTTTTGCAAGCACCGAACGGATTATTACAGCTGAAGAAATGTACAGAAGGTTCTTCGAAGGTAATACCGTCGAGTTCAAATCGATCACAGAATTGATGCATTTTCGATTTTGTACCATCCGAAGAAATTTCAACAAAACACTCCCCATGACCTTCAAAAAATGCAGTTTGTATAGAGTCAGCAATTCTTGCTTGAATATCTTCATCATTGATATTTAAAACAATTCTATCAATAATGATTTGTAAATCTTTATCAGTTTTTAATGGATTATTTTTAACAGAAGCATCGTCAATTAATTCTTCAATGCGTTTAATTTCTGATTGAAATAAAACACGCTTGTATCCTTTTTGTAATAGTATCGCAAGCTCTTCCTTTAAATTTCTTTTTTTCTGCGGAAGTACCGATGAATAAACAGTGATGGTCGATTGATCTTTTTGCTTCATGATAAATGAAGTCACTGAATCAACTGTATCTCGTTTCACTTCATTGCCAGAAATCGGTGAAATTGTTTTACCAATACGAGCGTATAATAATTTTAGATAATCATAAATTTCAGTGCTGGTACCAACAGTTGATCTTGGGTTCGTAGCAGTTACTTTTTGTTCAATAGCTATTGCCGGAGCAATACCTTTTATATAATCAACTTCAGGCTTATTCATTCTCCCTAAAAATTGTCGAGCGTATGATGATAAACTTTCAACATACCTACGTTGACCTTCGGCATATAAAGTATCAAAAGCTAATGACGACTTCCCCGAACCTGAAAGTCCGGTTATGACTACTAATTTATTCTTAGGTATGGCAAGGCTGATGTTTTTAAGGTTATGGACTTTGGCGCCCGATAGAATGATATAATCTCTCGCGTCTAATTCTGCTACAGCTGTCTGTTTCATGCTATATAAATGGTTGAGCGAAGATAATGTTTTCTTTCTATTAGTAATTATCACTTAAAGCTACATAGAGCTAGTATTTGTAACAAATTTGTAATTAAAAATTAAAAATTTGGAATTTTGGAACAATAATTGTTTATTCGAATATAGAAACCATAAAGGAGGACACACTATCGAGTAAAACTTTACACTAATTTATATTTAACCTACGGAGGAAAACATTATGAACCGTAACCTAATTAGTGATAAAGATCTCGTACATCTGTATGTGTCAGGCGACGAATCGGCCTTAGCAACATTGTTAAGCCGTCACAAATCAAAGATTTACACATCTATCTATTTACTGGTCAAAGACCGTTATTTGGCTGAAGACATCTTTCAAGATACCTTCATCAAAGTCATTAACACTTTAAAAACAGGCAAATATAACGAAGAAGGCAAGTTCTTACCTTGGGTGCTTCGTATATCTCACAATTTAGTGATCGACCACTTTAGAAGAGAGAAGAGAAACCCTACAATTACCAATCAAGATGGCTTTGATATCTTCGAGGTATTAGGTTTCAGTGAAGAAAGCATCGAAGATGTAAAACTTAGAGATGAAAATCATAAGGAACTAAGAGCTTTGATTCAGCAATTGCCTGAAGAGCAGAAAGAGGTATTAATTATGCGTCACTATGGTGATTTAAGCTTTAAAGAAATCGCTGATTTAACTGGCGTAAGCATAAATACAGCTCTAGGTCGTATGAGATATGCACTTAACAACCTCAGACGCATGATGTTAGAGAGAGAGATGAATTTCAACCAATTTTTATAATTTCATACAATAAGCTAAAAGTTAGGGCGTTATTAATGCGTATTTTAACTTATAGCTTATGGTAGAAACTTCTACACAAAATGAAATGATAAAAGCCATATACCACGAATTGAATTCAGAAGATATGGTTGAACTAGAAATGCAACTTGAAAATAATGCAGAATTTGAAAACAACTTTGAAGACTTAAGTGTTCTTAAATCAGAGTTGAATAAGTTAATTGAAACACCGAGTGACTATGTCATTCAAAACATTCTTAACTACTCAATTTCTTACATTAAATAAGGTTTTTTTCAAAGGTAAATCCGACAAGATATATTTCTCGTCGGATTTTTTTTGTACTTTTCGTAATGTTAGTTTACGTTTTATATTTATTAATGCATCAAAGCTTATCTATTCGAGCAATAGATATTATTGATGAAAACAAAATCTGCTTCGCAGCTAATAATGGTGTGTTTGGTTATTCGGATGATGCAGGTAAAACATGGTATCTCGATACAATCAATATACAAAACTATACACCTCAATTCAGATCAATTGAAGTCTTAAACGATTCTACTATATTGATTTTAAGTATCGACTCCCCTGCTTATTTATTGAAGACAATTAATAAAGGTAGAGATTGGAAAATCGTATACGAGAATCATGAGAAGGGAGTATTTTTTGATGCGATGAAAGCTAAGAATGGTAATGAAATATGGGCAATAGGCGACCCAGTTAATAATTCACCCTATTTAATTTATTCAAATAATGCTGGTGATACTTGGCAAAAATATGATGCGAAAAATTTACCTAGCGTAGAAAAAAATGAAGCATTTTTTGCAGCTAGTAACTCCAACTTATCTTATTTTAACGATGAAGTATATTTGGTTAGTGGTGGTTCTACTTCTAAGCTAATTCAAGTAAATACAAAAGCAAAATCTTATAGTATTAA
>JBKCCA010000306.1:0-10491 GCA_046305595.1 bacterium | reverse complement strand
CTAATAGTAAGTATAATTTATATTGCTATAAATCATTTAAGCTACCCTTTAAAAGAAATAGTTTTTAGCAGAAAAAATAGTTCAGTAGAATTCATAGACATTATTGATAAACTATTTTTATTTTTTGTTATCATTTCATTTAACTGGATAGTTTTAAGAATCATTGATTTTATTGCATTAGTATTAGCATATAAAGCCTCATTAACAGAATCAAAAACTGACGATCAATTAGTACCATTTGTAAGAGAACTTTTTAAAATACTTGCAATAATTGTTGGTGTATTTGTAGTCTTAGGTATGGTCTTTGAAATCAATGTACTTACATTGATAACAGGTTTAGGTATTGGTGGTATTGCTATTGCATTAGCGGCAAAAGATAGTTTAGAAAATCTTTTCGGCTCCTTTACTATCTTTTTAGATAAGCCATTTGTAGTAGGTGATTTGGTTAAGGTTGATGGTATAGAAGGTACGATTGAAAAAGTCGGATTTAGAAGTACTCAAATTAGAAGTATGGATAAAAGTATTATTACGGTACCTAATAAGAAAATGATTGATAATGCACTTGAGAATTTAACATTGAGAAATTTTAGAAGAATTAAGTTTACATTATCGTTAACATATGAAACCACTCCGCAACAAATAAAATCAATTACCGACGATATAAATAATTTGATCAACAATCATCCGAATATTAAAGAAGAAAGCATTGCAATATTTGAAGAGTTTGGAGATTACTCATTAAATTTAATGGTATTATACTTTATCGAAATGATGGAGTATTATCCTTATTTAAAAATCAAGGAAGAGTTAAATTATGAGATAACTCAAATAATATATAAGCATGGCTCTAGTTTTGCCTATCCTACGAGAACTATAATTCATCAATCGGCCGAAGGTAACAATTCAATTACAGAATAAATTAAGTTCCTTGTTTTAGGAACAGTATTTGCTATAAGGTGTTTATGTATATTATATTACAAAAAATTAAACATCTTATATATGACTAAAAAGACTACATTATTAAGTATTGCATTGGTATTTGGCGGTATATTCTATGCTAGTATCAATAATAATGCATTCACCAACCCAAATGGTGCACCCAATGGTCGTACTGGTTCGCCGGGTGATGGTAATAATACTTGTGCAACTTCAGGTTGCCATACAGGTAGTGCTGTACAAACAAGAGCTGGTATTATAACTTCTAATATACCGGTTGAAGGTTATACACCTGGACAGAGATATACTATTACAGCTACTACTCAGTCTACCAGAAATGATTTCGGATTTCAGATTTCACCACAATCATTAACTGGTACAAGGTTAGGAACAATGATAATTACGAATGCATCAGAGACTAAGCTTACTGGAGCTGGCAAATACATTACACAAACAAATACTGCAATTGGTGTAAATGGAGTGAAGTCGTGGTCATTCGACTGGACAGCCCCTGCAGCAGGTACAGGTAATGTTACTTTCTACGGATGTTTCAATTATGCAAATGGTGATGGCGGTACATCTGGTGATAGCATTGTAAAATCTACATTAGTAGTAACAGAAAAATTATTAAGTAATGTTGATTTAGATATATTCACACAACTCGGATTTAGTATTTATCCGATGCCAGTAAATAGCGAATTGAATTTGAAAAACAATCACAATATCTATGTGAGTTCAGTTCAAATATTTGATATCAATGGTAGACTAATGATGACAAAAGAAGTGAAGACTGACGGTTCAATTAAATTTAATATTGAAAACTTAGCAGTTGGTACATATATAATAAACATTAGTGATTCTAACAAATCATTAGCAACATCTAAATTAATTAAGAACTAAAAATAGAGGATAAAAAAAAGCCGCTTAATAATTTTAAGCGGCTTTTTTTATGTTCTAAAAATTAGTCTTTAGTAACTTCAGTCTTTTCAGTTTTCTTTGCTTCTTTAGTAGACTTCTTAGAGTCTTTCGAGCAGCAAGCATCTTTCTTATCAGCAGATGCTACTTCTTTCTTAGCATCTTTTGAGCAACATCCACCTTTTTTAGATTTGTCATCTCCATGAGCTAATGCAACCATTGATGTAGCAGCTACAAAAGCGAATAATAATAATGTCTTTTTCATATTCGATTAATTTGTTTGTTTTCTATTTTGTTATTTAACGCAAATTATGAAATAATGTTATATAAATCAAGTAATTAATTAAGTGTAGCAATATTTGTTTTACCACCTTTTACTACTTCATTTAAGCCAACATTGATTTTAGTGCCAATTGGTAAAAAGATATCGACTCTAGAGCCAAACTTAATAAAACCCATTTCTTCTCCTTGTTCAACTTTATCACCTTCTTTCACATAATAAACAATTCTTCTAGCTAGAGCGCCAGCAATTTGTCTAATTAAAATTTGCATACCGTTACTTCTCTCATAAACAACGGTAGTTCGCTCATTCTCTGTTGATGACTTCGGATGCCAAGCTACCAAGTAAAGTCCAGCGTGGTATTTAGCATATCTAACAATACCAGAAACCGGGTTTCTATTGATATGTACATTGAACGGAGACATAAATATAGAAACTTGAATTCTTTTGTCTTTGAAATACTCTGGTTCTTCTACTTCCTCAATAACAACTACTTTACCATCAGCAGGAGCTAACAAGATTGTATCATCCTTAGTAATAGTAAAAATAGGTTTACGGAAAAATTGTAAAATAATGATGAGTAAAAATGCACTTAAAACAATGCCGAAGATTTGTAACCAAGTACAATTTGGGCAGAAATAATAAGTAGAAAAGTTTACAATTGCTCCAAATAACAGGGCTAGTAAAATGGAAGCAGTACCTTCTTTGTGTAAAGTCATATGAATAAATTAAACCGCGAATCTATAAAAAAAGATGCAGATACAGATAAACCATTGGTGCTGCAAGCAATAAAGCGTCAAAACGGTCAAGTGCACCTCCATGCCCAGGCATAAAACTACCCGAATCTTTAATGTCTTTACTTCGCTTTAACATAGATTCAACTAAATCTCCATAAGTACCTATAACAACTGCTATTACAGCAATTATTAACCAATGAATTTGCTCTAAAGAATTAAAATACTTTGATAAAATATATGCCATAACAAGCGCGATAATTAATCCCCCGAAAAAGCCTTCCCAAGATTTCTTAGGTGAAATTCTTTCAAAAAGTCTTTTTTTACCTAATGTGACTCCAAATACATATGCACCTGAATCATTTGCCCATATTAAAAAAAGCAAGCCCATTGGAATTTCAAAATTGTAAACGTTCGATTGAATATAACCTAATTGAGTGTATAAACTAAATGGAAGAACTACATATAAAAAAGAAGTTAATACTACAGCAATATTTTCGAAGGGGTGATTATCTTTTAAATACAATTCTAGAATATTTACAATAACAAAAAATAAAATCGGTAAATAAACAAATGAAGCATCAATTTTTGATTGTTGAGTAAGTGCTAAAGTAACATATGAAATTATGCCAAATAAAACATAAAGTTGATTAATTGATTTACGTTTTTTATTGCCGAGCATTTTAAAGTATTCTACTAATGCAATGCTTGTAAAAAGTAAGAAATATGCATGTATATAACCTTCAAAATATATTGCTGCAATAGAGACAGCAGCGAAAATTATAGCAGTAATAGTTCTAGTTATAAAATTGTTCATAGTTCATTTTTTATTATTAGTTCAATTGCTCGATCAAATGAACTTGGGTGTATGTAAAGTTCTATTTCACCAAAATTCAAATAACTAGAATCTTGTTTGTTTAGTTGAACAACATCAATTTCGTGGTCTTTTAAAACTGCTTCAACAATTGAAGCTTTATGCAAACTACTCGATGTATAAATTTTTATCCAGTCACGCTCCATCTACGAAATCGATTTTTTATAAATGTTATTCCAGTGCCAAAATAATGTAATTGTAGAAATTAAAGAAATCATTAATCCGACATACCCGAAATACTCGTTTTCATTAGGGTTCAAGCTTGTTAAATTTCTTTTATATAATAAATCAAACACAACTGCAGTTCCATTATTTAAAAAATGAATTAAAATAGGAACCCAAAGTGACTTCGAAAAATGGAATGAATACCCAAGCAATAATCCTAATGCTAGTCGAGGCAAAAAGCCATAAAACTGTAAATGAAAAGCACTGAAAATAGATGCGCAAATAAAAATATTTAGGTGGATGTTGCGAACAACTGTCCCCATCAAACGTTGTAATACTCCTCTAAAAATAAGCTCTTCAGAGACTGCTGCTAATATTGCTACTATGAAAAAATTAACGATAAAATCTGCTGTAGAGTTTACTTGTAAAAAAAGTTCTGTAGCGACTTTTGATTTTTCTTCTAATGCCTTAAATGTATTTTCAATGTTCGCCATCGAAGAAGGTAAATGTATGTTTTGATTAATTTCATTGAGAAAGCTAATGAGTGGACTTATCAAAAAGATCAATAGTGCAGCCAAGACAAAATGAATTGTGGGTGTGCTATTAAGTTTTAAATATTCGGCACTTTGCTTATTAGAATGAAATCTTGCGAATAAGTGTGCAGGTACAATAAATGAAAAGAAAACCTGAAAGAGCTGAAAAAACTTTAATGCCATAGGTGTGGCAGGGTTATTAGAATATATATTCAACACCTCTGTATTGCCCATTACAGTAATTCCTAAAATTGGTTCTATTAATAACATCGCTAAAATAGAGCCCACTAAAGTGCCTGCGATAATTAATGACAATAGAATCAATATAGATTGAATAAAATTCTTGCCTTGCATTATTCTTTAAATAATTAAGAATGAATATTTTATTATTTTTGCATTTATAAATTATGGTAAAGATAGGAAATATTGAATTAGGGGAATTCCCTTTATTGTTAGCGCCGATGGAAGATGTGAGCGATCCGCCTTTCAGATTTGTGTGTAAACAACAAGGGGTTGATATGATGTACACTGAATTTATATCGTCAGAAGGATTGATTCGCGATGCTGCTAAAAGCAAGCAAAAGCTTGATATTTTTGAATATGAACGCCCAATTGGCATTCAAATTTTCGGAAGTAATATTGAATCTATGCGTGAGGCAACTGAGATTGCTACAAAAGCTTCACCTGATTTAATTGATATTAACTACGGCTGTCCGGTTAAAAATGTAGCCTGTAGAGGAGCTGGAGCAAGTCTGTTACAAGACATTGATAAAATGGTGAAGATGACTGATGCAGTTGTAAAAGCTACACATTTGCCAGTTACCGTTAAGACTCGTTTAGGTTGGGATGATAATACTAAAAACGTCGAAGAAGTATCTGAAAGGTTACAAGATATAGGTATTCAAGCATTAACTATACATGGGAGAACACGATCACAAATGTATAAGGGTAATGCCGACTGGACACTCATTCGAAAAGTAAAGCAAAACCCGAGAATGAGAATTCCGATTTTTGGTAATGGGGATGTTGACTCGCCAGAAAAAGCAATGCTTTGGATGAAAGAGTATGAAGTGGATGGTATTATGATTGGAAGAGCAGCGATAGGTTACCCATGGATATTTAGAGAGATAAAGCATTTTTACCATACGGGTGAAAAGTTAGCTCCACCTACCATGCAAGAAAGAATAGACGCTTGTAAAACTCATTTCGACAAATCGATTGAATGGAAGGGAACCAAGACAGGTATTTTTGAAATGAGAAGACATTATGCAAATTATTTTAAGGGCATTGAGCATTTTAAAGAATATAGAATGAAACTTGTTTCAGCAAATTCTGTTGATGAGATATATACATTATTTAGAGAGATTGCAGAACAAAAGTTAGAAGTGGTGGTTTAATAATATAAATCTTTTTATATTTTTGAAGCAATGGTAACCAAGATAACAGATGGCGTAAAAGTTACGGTAGAAACATCGTATCAACCCGAGTATTCAAACCCGGCGAATTCGCATTTTATGTTTTCTTATAAAATTAATATTGAAAATCTTTCAGACTATACAGTTCAACTTATATCAAGACATTGGTATATCTTCGATTCAAATGGTACGCATAGAGAAGTAGAAGGTGAAGGGGTTATAGGTGTTCAGCCAGTATTAGAACCACATGAAAATCATGAATATGTTTCTGGTTGTAATCTTAAAACAGAGATGGGAAAAATGTCGGGTACTTATACTTTCAAAAGATTAGTAGACAATCAGTCCTTCGAGGTAACAATTCCAGAGTTTGAATTACTCTGTCCCTTTAAATTAAACTAGATATTTTTCTGGTAACTAGTAACAGTTGCTAGTTACCAGAAAAAACCTTAGTCTCTTCTTCCTAAGAAAAGTGTAACATAGTATAACAATGTTGCTAAAGACGATAGTGCAGCAATAACGTATGTGCTAGCAGCCCACTTTAATGCACTCTTAGCAGTTTCTGTTTCATTACTACGAGTAATACCTCTCGAATCTAACCAAGCAATTGCACGATTACTAGCATCGAACTCTACTGGTAAAGTTATAAAACTGAAAATAGTTGTTAAGGCAAACATTAAAATACCAATTAACAATAATGTAGGGAATACATTTAATAAAAGTATACCACCTAACAATACCCATTGCATGTATCTAGAACTTACTGATAATGCTGGTACCATAGCAGATCTAAATTGCAACCAAGAGTATGCCGTTGCATGTTGAACAGCGTGACCGCATTCGTGTGCAGCAACTGCAGCAGCAGCGACAGAACGACCGTGGTAAACATCTGGACTTAAGTTCACAGTTTTATCAGCAGGGTTATAGTGGTCGGTTAAAGAACCTTCAACTGAAATAACCTTTACATCATTTATACCATGGTCAGATAACATCTTTTCTGCAATCTCTTTACCTGACAATCCGTTTGCTAACATTTGTTGCGAATATTCATTGAACTTCGACTTAAATCTCCAACTGATTACAAAGCTTAATAATAAGAATGCAATCATAATAACATATAAAAATCCCATATTCTTTTGTTTTTATTATTTAACAATCAATACCGATGCCATGTTTTAAATACTGACAAAAGGTACTAACTTAGGTCAAATTTACTAAAATTAACAGTATGAATCTGTCGTATTGGGAAAGAACGTCATTTTTGCAAAATTATGATTACACAATTGTGGGGGCGGGTATTGTCGGTCTTTTTGCTGCAATTGAAATCAAGAAAAATAATAAGCAAGCTAAAGTATTAGTAATTGAGCGATCTGCATTACCAGATGGTGCAAGCACAAAAAATGCAGGCTTCGCCTGCTTTGGTAGTTTATCAGAAATCATTCAACATAGAAAAAACACATCTGAGCAAGAATTTATAGAGTTAGTGAAGAAGAGAGTTGGCGGACTTAAGAAAATGAAAGATGAGTTGGGGGAAAGTAATATTAATTATTATGCAAATGGTGGGTATGAGGTTTTCACTAAAGAAGATGATAATGTTTTTAACGAATGCATAAATTCATTATCAGAATACAATTCATTACTTCAAAATATTTTTAATGATGAAGTATATGAATTAAGTGATAATGATATTGAGAAATTCAAATTCAAGAATGTAGAGCATTTACTATATACAAAATATGAAGCCCAAATACATTCAGGTAAAATGATGCAAACACTTATAAATAGAGCTATTGAATATGGTGTGCAAATATTATTTAATACTGAATTATTAGCATTCGAAAATAAAGATTCAATAATTTTAAAAACAAATACTTCAAATATTACAACAGAAAAATTATTAGTCACGAATAATGCTTTTGCAAAAAAATTATTTAGTGAATTAGATTTAAAGCCGGGTCGCGGACAAATTATAGTAACATCCGAAGTAAAAGATTTAAAACTAAAAGGAAATTTTCATTACAATAAAGGATATTATTCTTTCAGAAATATTGATAACAGAGTGTTGATCGGTGGAGGTAGAAATTTAGATTTCAAAGCAGAAGAAACTTTTGAGAATGGTGAAACAGAAATTGTGCAAAAAGAATTGAGAAGACTATTGTCAGAAATGATTTTGCCAAATGATGATTATAAAATTGAATTTTCTTGGAGTGGCACTATGGCATTCGGTAATGAGATTACTCCAATTGTGAAAGAGCTTCAAAAAAATATTTATTGCGCAGTAAGATGTAATGGTATGGGAGTAGCAATGGGTTCATTGCTAGCTGAAGATTTAGTTCAACTAGCAATGAATTAAGAATTCATTATAGCACCATTGTTAATGTCTAATGTTTGTCCGGTAATACTTTGTTGAAATAATAAATACGCTACAATATCAGCGATTTCAGATGGTTCAGACATTTTACGTAAGGGCACTTGTTGCATGGCCATATCGTAAAATTCTTCTGTAGAGATACCTATACCTTTTGCAATACCTTCCATACCATCGCGAGACATTTGAGTATTTACCCAACCAGGGCAAATTGCATTTACTAATATATTATTAGCTGCATATTCAACAGCCATAGATCTCATTAATCCTAAAAGTCCGGCTTTTGATGCACAATATGCCGAGTAATTTGCAACACCTAATCTTGCTAAAACTGATGAGGTCATTACGATGTGTTTATAAGAATTACTAGAATTTTTTAATGAAGGAAGAAAGGTTTGAATGAATTGATATGTGCCAGTTAAATTAGTTTCGATTATATCTGACCACCTATCTTTTTCACCCCAATTATTTTCACCTCCGATACCTGCATTGGCGATTAATGCATCAACTGGTCTTCTTAAAGTTGAGAGAGTGCTTGATAAACTTTCTTTACTTTTTATATCAGCATTAAGAATATAATGATCACCCTCTTTTAATGCGATTAATGTTTTTTGAAGATGAACATTATTACGACCTAATAAATAGCAATCAAAATTTAATTCACTTAATTTAATTGCGATGGCTCTACCAATGCCAGAGCCTGCACCACTAATGATTACTGATCTTCTCATTTAATTACAATCCGGCTTCTTTATCTAAATAACTTTGTACAATATCAATAGCATTCGTAATTACATCACTTAAGGCAGTGATGAATGTACCAGGTTGTGCTGTTGAAATCGCATGTTTAATAGCTTCAACTTCTTTCGGAATAATTTCGTACGATATTTTTTTGTCGACAGAATTAATTCCTTTTAAAATTAAATTGATAATTTCTTCTTCGGTTCTACCTCTTAAATGTTTTTCTTGACGGATGATAATGTGATCGAACATTCGAGCAGCGATCATGCCGCAATTAGTAATATCTTCATCGCGTCTATCACCAACACCTGCAATAATACCTACTTTATAAGGAGAATCAATTTGAGCTAAAAACTCTTCTACTGCAGTATAACCAGCAGGGTTATGAGCAAAGTCGATCATCACTTTGAATTCTTTGAATTCAAAAATATTCATACGACCTGGAGTTTGAGCAGCAGAAGGAATAAATGTTTCAAGTGAGATACGCATATCTTCTGTTTTGAAACCATATAAGTAGCCAGCTAAAGTAGCAGCTAAAACATTCGCTATCATGAATCGTGCTTTACCACCAAGTGTTAAAGGAATAGTAGTAACTTTTTCTACACGAATTTTCCAATCACCTTTCTTAATAGTTACAAAACCGTTTTCATAAATAGCTGCAATACCTCCAGCTTTGCAATGTTTATTAATGACTGCATTATTTTCATCGAGTGAAAAATATGCGATTTTACAATCTAATTCAGAAGCAATTTTTACGCAATGTTCATCTTCAGCATTTAATACCGCCCAACCATCTTTCTTTACGCTTTTTACAACTACAGATTTTACTCTCGCAACATCTTCAAGAGTATTAATATCATTTATACCGAGGTGGTCTTCTTGAATATTTGTGATTACTCCAATGTCGCATCTACTAAATCCTAAGCCTGCTCTTAAAATACCACCACGAGCTGTTTCTAAAACTGCGAAATCAACGGTAGGATCTTTCAAAATAAATTCAGCACTGTATGGTCCTGTAGTATCACCTTTCTCAAGCATATGATTTTGAACGTAGATACCATCAGAGGTAGTAAAGCCAACTCTGTAACCCATGTTTTTTACTATATGTGCCATTAAACGAGTGGTAGTAGTTTTGCCATTTGTACCTGTTACTGCAATGATTGGAATTCTTGAAGGTTTACCCGGAGGGTACAACATATCAATCACTGGTGCCGCAACGTTACGTGGCAATCCTTCTGCTGGCGCAAGGTGCATTCTGAACCCTGGTGCAGCATTGACTTCTAATATCACACCACCATTTTCTTTTAAAGGTTGTGTTAAATTTTGAGCCATTATATCTATTCCACAAACATCTAATCCGATCACTCTTGAAATACGCTCTGATAGAAAAATATTTTCAGGGTGAATCATATCAGTAACATCTATTGATGTACCACCTGTGCTTAAGTTTGCTGTAGATTTTAAATAAACAATTTCATTTTTTGATGGAATTGTTTTTAATGAATAATTTTTCTTTTCTAATAAATCTAAAGT
>JBKCCA010000305.1:0-3198 GCA_046305595.1 bacterium | reverse complement strand
TGCGAGGGTGTCCACCTCTTCCCATTCCGAACAGAGAAGTTAAGCCCCTCAGCGCCGATGGTACTGCAGTAAAATGTGGGAGAGTAGGTCATCGCCACCCTTTATTAAAGCCCCGAACAGAAATGTATCGGGGCTTTTTTTTGTCTAAAAATTTTGATATAAATGCAGAATTGAAATGTAAGATGTAGGATGTAGAATTAAGAGTTAAGAACAATGTGTGCTATATTTAAATTTAGCACATCCTCGTTCTTAACTCTTAACTCTTAACTCTTAATTCTACATTCTTAAAAATTGGTGTAAACGAAAAAAGCAGCACAAGTGCTGCTTTAAGTAGCGGGGAGCAGAATCGAACTGCCGACCTTTGGGTTATGAATCCAACGCTCTAACCATCTGAGCTACCCCGCCAAAATACTTGAGATTATTACATCTCCTTGTAAATAGGTTTGCAAATATAGAAGATTTTGTTTTTCTTTAAAAAAATGAATGACATTATTTATAAATAGTTTTCGAATTGATGAAAAAGAAAGACAAACAAAAGCAAAAAATCGTGATGGAATTCGGCTTAAAGTCCTCACCTAAAATACTTTTTAGTTATTTAAGCTCTCCTAACGGTCTTGCTCAATGGTTTGCCGATGATGTAACTTATAAAGACGGTACATACCACTTTATATGGGATAACGAGACATTGAAAGCAAAAATGGTAAGTAACAAAGAAAATAAATCAGTTCGCTTTAAGTGGGAAGATGATGAAAATACTTTTTTAGAATTTGAAATCTTACAAGATGAACTTACTGGTGACGTTGCTTTAGCTGTTACTGATTTTGCTATCGATACAGAATTAGAAGACAAAAGAATGATATGGCATAATCAAGTCGATGACTTGATTCATGTATTAGGTGCATAAAATGTTTCTTCCAATTAAAAAGGTTCATAAACTTATTATTGGTTCGTTTATCGGACCCTTTATTCTTACGTTTTTTATTGCAATATTTATTTTGTTGATGCAATTCCTATTCAAATACATTGATGATTTGGTAGGTAAAGGATTAGAGTGGTATGTAGTTCTCGAATTACTTATGTACGCATCATCAACTCTTGTACCGATGGCTTTGCCATTAGCAATATTGCTTTCTTCCATTATGACCTTCGGTAACTTGGGTGAGCATTATGAATTAGTTGCACTCAAATCATCTGGTATCTCCCTCCGAAAAATAATGATGCCCTTAATTGTACTTACACTTTTTATTAGCGTTGCTGCATTCTATTTTTCAAACGTAGTTATGCCTTTTGCTAATTTGAAAATGGGTGCTTTAATGTGGGATGTTAGAAATCAAAAACCATCCTTAGCAATTAAAGAAGGAATTTTCTATAATGGTATAGACGGATATAGTATTAGAATTGGCAGCAAAGATGAAGAAGGTACTAATCTAAAAGATATCGTAATCTATAATCATACTGCTAACAAAGGCAATATGAATGTGATGATGGCTGATAGCGGTAAAATGTTAAAATCAGAAAATGATAGATACTTAGTATTGCTACTCTTTGATGGTATAAGCTACGAAGAAAGTGGTGTGCCTGGTACCATCAATGATCGTAAACAATTAACGAGAGTTAAATTTAAAGAACATGAAGTAAAGTTTGATCTTTCAACTTTTCAAATGAATAGAACTGATGAAACACTATTCAAAGATCATTACACTATGCTTAACTTAAAACAACTTAAGTACTATGAAGATTCTTTAGATGAAAGACTTCTAAAAGACAAAGCTTACTTCCGACAAAACTATGCACTGTATACGAGTATGGATAAGTCATTGAAACTTGACTCATCTATGAGATCGGTTAATACAGAACTTAACAACGACATCCTGAAAAATTTCGATAAACAATATCATGGTGTTATTGTAAGTAGAGCATTTTCATCTATTAGAAATATTATCTCTTACACTGAATCCACTAAAAAAGATCAAGAGGTCTTAAATGAAAAAATTCGTAGACATGAAATTGAATTTCATCGTAAGTTCACTTTGTCTTTCGCTTGTTTAATCCTATTCTTTATTGGCGCACCTTTGGGAGCGATTATTAGAAAAGGCGGACTTGGTATGCCAATCGTAATTTCAATCTTCTTCTTTATATTCTTCCATATATTGTCTATAACGGGCGAAAAGATGGCAAGGCAGAATGTTGTACCAGTTTGGCAAGGAATGTGGATGGCGAGCATTATTTTGACTCCTATCGGTATTTTTATCACACGTAAGGCTACTTCAGATTCTACATTACTCGATTTAGATATTTATGTAAACTTTTTCAAGAAAATAGCGGGTAAAAAGAAGTAATTTTGCGAAAAATATAATTTCAGTCAATGAACATTCTTTTGCTATGTAATCGAGTACCTTATCCCATTAAAGATGGTGGGTCAATAGCAATATATAATATGATCACCGGACTTAAGCAAGCTGGTGTTCATTTAGATGTTTTTGCACTTAATACAGTAAAAGATTACTTACCTGTTTCTGAAATTCCAAATGAACTAACTTCCAACTCAAAATTCATTGCAGTAAATATTGATACAACAGTAAAAGCTATTCCAGCTTTTTTGAATTTATTTAGCAATGAATCTTATAACATCTCTAGATTTTACAATAAACAAGTAGAGGAAAAATTAATAGATCATTTAAAAACCAATCAATATGAGTTAATACATATTGAAGGTTTATTCATGCTTCCATATATCCCAACAATTAAAAAATATTCTAAAGCAAAAATTGCTTTTAGAGCTCATAATGTTGAATCACAAATATGGAGTAGACTTGCAAAAGAAGCCAAGGGTATTAAGAAATGGTATTTGAATTTATTAAGTAGAAGAATTAAAATATTCGAAGACACTGCACCTAATCAAGCTGATTTTATTATACCTATTAGTTCTGATGATGCTGAATATTTTAGAAAACAGTTTCCTCAAAAAAATATTTTCATTTCATCTGCTGGTGTTAACCTGATTAAATTTATTCAATCAGAGATTGCTCCCGAACACAATAGTCTATTTCATTTAGGTGCATTAAATTGGTATCCGAATATTGAAGCTGTAAAATGGTTATTGGGTGATATCTATCAACAATTAATTCTTAAAAGAGCTGACTTCAGACTTTATATTGCAGGTAAGCATACTCCAGAATCTTATGCTCAATATAACAA
>JBKCCA010000304.1:0-2599 GCA_046305595.1 bacterium | reverse complement strand
CTTATCAATATTTATTATTGACAAGATAATAAAATCAATACACTATATCAAGCCTTTAAGCTCTAGTATTGCTTGCATTTCTCTTTGTACTTTTTGAGCTTCTTCTGCTGCCCTTTCTGCAAAATTTTCTTCGGATGATGCATAAATGATAGCCCTCGACGAATTAATTAACAATCCGACTTCGTCATTCATTCCATATTTACACACCTCCTCTAAACTACCACCTTGCGCACCAACACCTGGCACTAAATAGAAATGATTCGGAGTATATTTTCTGATGTCGGCAAAATATTCAGGACGAGTGGCTCCTACTACATACATCATGTTTTCATCATTTCCCCAATTTTGTGAGTTGATTAAAACGTTTTGATATAATGTTTTACCCTGTGTGTCTTCTATCATCTGAAAATCTGAAGCCCCTTCGTTAGATGTTAAGGCTAATAGAATTACCCATTTGTTGGGGTAAGTTAAAAACGGACTTACAGAATCGGAACCCATGTATGGAGCAACGGTAACAGAGTCGAATGAAAATCCGGATTCTGCTTTATCAAAAAATGCACGAGCATATAATGAAGAAGTATTACCTATATCACCTCTTTTAGCATCAGCAATGGTAAATATATTCGATGGTATTAAATCCATCGTTTTCTGTAAGCTTAACCAGCCTTTAGCGCCTCTACTCTCATAAAAGGCAATATTTGGCTTGTAGGCCACACAAAAATCTTTTGTAGCCTCAATTATTCGCTTGTTGAACTCAAAAATAGGGTCTTCATAATCTTGTAGAAAGGCTGGTATCTTCTGTATATCAGTATCTAAGCCAATACATAAAAAACTTTTCTTGAGTTTTATCTGTTCAATAAGTGTGCTCTTGTTCATGATGCGAAATTAGCAATAAATGTAATTTTTTTGTCTTGAATTTGTTTATTTCATTTTTATCATTAACATTGCAATGTGTTAATCTTCTTAACACCCCCCATTAACATTTCAAATAACAATCAAACCCTATTAACTTATTGTGTTGATTTCTATAGTGGAAAGTATTTTTAATTAAAATTCAATGTACGATATTACAACTTTGAACGACAAACTCGTGTCGGAACTTCGTCAAATAGCAAAAGATTTAGAAATCAATGATTACGACGAATTAAGAAAACAAGAACTTATTTATAAAATTGTGGATAAACAAAAAGATGCAAAGCCTACTAAACCAGTAGAGAACAATGAAGAATTAAGTGCAGGTGCAGAAAAACCTAAAAGAAAAAGATCTATAAAAGCTGCTAAAGAAGAAACAGAATTAGCTGCTGAAATGACTCAGCCAATTTCAGAAATGGAAGAAGCTCCGATCTCTTCGAATCATAATTCAGGAAATACAACAGAGAATATCTCTAACAATACTTCAGAAGTTAACGAAAATAAAAACGAAAAGACTGAAGCTAGTTCAGAATCAAATGCAAATGAAGGTGCTACTACAGATAGACCTTTCGATAGAAATAAGAACAATAGATTCGATAGAAACAACAATCGCAATCCAAGAAACAATCCAGAATCTTTATTAAACACTCTAGATTTCGACAATTCAATTGTGAACGAAGGAGTATTAGAAATTATGCCTGATGGTTATGGTTTCTTAAGATCTGCAGATTATAATTACCTAACATCTCCTGACGATATTTATGTATCACAATCACAGATAAAATTATTCGGATTGAAAACAGGTGATACTGTAAGAGGTAGTGTTCGTCCGCCGAAAGAAGGAGAAAAATATTTCCCATTAGTAAGAGTAGAAACTATCAATGGTCGTATACCTTCAGAGGTAAGAGATAGAGTACCATTTGATTATTTAACCCCTCTATTCCCTTTTGAAAAATTCAATTTATTCTCAGATCCGAATAATTATTCAACAAGATTAATGGATTTGTTTGCGCCTATTGGTAAGGGACAAAGAGGATTGATCGTTGCACAGCCAAAGACTGGTAAGACCGTATTATTAAAAGACGTGGCGAATGCAATTGCCGCGAACCATCCGGAGGTATACTTAATCATTTTATTGATTGACGAAAGACCGGAAGAGGTGACAGATATGGCGAGAAGTGTACGTGCTGAAGTAGTAAGTTCTACATTCGACGAACCTGCAGAGCGTCACGTAAAAATCGCCAACATAGTGTTAGAGAAAGCGAAGAGAATGGTAGAAAGCGGACACGATGTGGTAATATTATTAGATTCAATTACTCGTTTAGCGAGAGCATATAATACAGTAGCACCGGCATCAGGTAAAATATTATCGGGTGGTGTCGATGCAAATGCATTACATAAACCTAAAAGATTCTTTGGTGCAGCGAGAAAAATTGAGAACGGTGGTTCATTAACAATTATCGCAACAGCATTAACAGAGACAGGTTCAAAGATGGATGATGTAATCTTTGAAGAATTCAAGGGTACTGGTAATATGGAATTACAGTTAGATCGTAAGTTAGCTAACAAGCGTGTGTTCCCTGCTATCGACATCAACTCATCATCGACACGTAGAGATGATTTATTATTAGATAAAGATGTTTTACAAAGGTTGTGGATATTAAGAAATCACTTAGCAGATATGAAT
>JBKCCA010000303.1:0-10036 GCA_046305595.1 bacterium | reverse complement strand
ACTGGTGGCACGACTTAAGTCGTGCCACCAGTAATACCTATTTAAGCAGGTTTATTTATAGTAATTTTTTCAATTACTTTTGAAAATATTAATATTTAATATTAAGCCTGTTTTGAAAATTCTACGTTGATGTGAAGTTTTACTTCGTCACTCACTACTAATCCGCCGCTCTCTGTAACTGCACTCCAAACTAAACCATAGTCTTTACGATTGATCTTGCCTTCTACTTCAAATCCTGCTTTTGTTTGTCCCCATGGATCTACTATTATACCACCGAACTCAGCCTTCAATGTAATTGATTTAGTTACGTCTCTGATTGTTAAATCACCATTTAACTCGTAATCTGAACCTGAAATTTTCTTGAATGATGTCGACACAAAATTCATTGATGGGTATTTCTCCGCTGAGAAAAAGTCATCAGATTTTAAATGTGTATTACGATCAGCATTATTCGTTTCAATACTTTGGATGTCAACGCTAAAATCTACTTTCGCTCCTTCAAAATCTTCGCCATTTGATTCTAAATTACCACCAAATACTTTGAAAGTACCGGTAACTGTAGAAATAACTAAATGCTTTACTTTGAATTGAACCTCTGAGTGAGCTGTATCTAATGCCCATTTTTGTGTTGTAATTGTTTCCATTTTGTTATAGTTTTTATGTTATATATCGAGAACAAAGGGGAGAGGGAATTGTTTGTTTAAACATCGATTGTTTTTTTAAAGGATTTAAGGGAGCAAAGACGCCGAGGTTCACGCAAAGCCGCAAAGGTATAATAACGCAGAGGGAGCAAAGGGAAACTCTCTGAAAACTTGTCGTAAAATAAAGAAGGCAAAGCTGTTAAACTTTGCCTTCTTTGCGTAATATTATCTTTGCGGCTTTGCGTGAACCTCGGCGTCTTTGCTACCTTTCGCTATCTACTTCAAATGATACATCACAAAACTCCACACATCCGTAGCCTCCTCTATCAACTTAGACGTTGGCTTGCCCGCTCCATGTCCGGCTTTTTCATCAATACGAATTAAAATCGGATTTTCACCTTTGTGTTTTGCTTGTAGTGTTGCAGCGAACTTGAATGAATGTGCTGGCACCACTCTATCATCATGGTCAGCAGTTGTGATCATTGTTGCTGGGTAACTTACACTGTCTTTTATATTATGCAATGGAGAATATTTTATTAAGTAGTCAAACTGTTCTTTCTTTTCACTTGAACCATACTCAACTGCCCATCCCCAACCGATTGTGAATTTATGATAACGCAACATATCTAAAACTCCAACACCTGGTAATGCTACTTTGTATAAATCGGGGCGCTGTGTCATACAAGCTCCTACTAATAAACCTCCATTTGATCTACCACTAATTGCAAGTTTATAAGAGCTTGTATATTTCTCTGCAATTAAATATTCAGCGGCAGAAATAAAATCGTCAAATACATTTTGCTTTTTCTCTAACATACCAGCTTTATGCCACTCTTCACCATATTCTCCTCCACCTCTTAAATTAGCTAAAGCGTAAACTCCACCTTGGTCCAAGAAATACATATTCGATACACTGAAACTTGGTGTTAAACTAATGTTGAATCCGCCGTAAGCGTATAACATCGTCGGATTGTTACCATCCAACTTAATACCTTTTTTGTGCACAATAAACATTGGTACTTTTGTTCCATCTTTAGAAGTGTACCATACTTGCTTCGTTTCAAAATCATCTGACGAAATTTTGAAATTGGGCTTGTTATATAATTCTGATTTACCTGAATTGATATCTAATTTATATACCGTACCTGGTGTTGTGAAATTGCTAAATGTATAAAATGTATGTGCATCAGCTTTATCTGCTTTACCCAATGAAATAGTACCTATACCTGGTAATTCAATGTCTTTAATTTTTACACCTTCATAAGTATACTGTACAATTTTACTGCTTGCATCTTTTAAATAACTCGCAAATAATTGTCCACCTGCACTCGTTACTCCTTCTAATAATTCTTTCGATTCAGGGATAATTGTTTTCCAATTTTTCTCTTCTTTTTTCTTCGGATGTATAGAAACCACTTTGTAATTCGCAGCTTGCTTGTCCATCATGACTAATACCTCTTCTCCAACATTATCTATGATGCTATAGTTGTATTCAAAACCTTTTAATAAAACTTCAAACTTCGAATTTTTATCTTTTAGATCTTTAATCAAAATTTCTGAACCACTTGTACCTTCTGATGCATAGATATATAAATACCTCTCATCATCTGATACATCAGCGCCAAAATATCTTAATGGGTGAGCTTTGTCTTCATAGACTAAAACATCTTTTGATTGATCGCTGCCTAATGTATGGAAATACACTTTTTGAAATTGATTTTGGTTTGATAACTCACTCACACCTTTTGGTTCATCGTATCTACTGTAGTAGAAACCATCTCCTTGCCAAGCAGCACCAGAAAACTTCACCCATTCAATATGATCATCTAGTAATTTGCCAGAAGCAATTTCTTTTACAAATATCTCATTCCAGTCAGAACCCGATTTCGAAATAATATAAGCAGCGTATTTATTATCATGTGAAAAATAAATTCCACTCAATGCTACAGTGCCATCTTCAGATAATTTATTCGGATCTAAGAATACTTCATCTTTACCTTCTAATCCTTTTTTGAAATACAATACAGCTTGATTTTGCAATCCGTCGTTCTTATAGTAAAAATAATAATCACCCTTTCTAAACGGTGCTGAAATTTTCTCATAATTCCATATCTCAGTTAGCCTCTTTTTGATATCATCTTTAAAAGGTATTTGTGATAGGTAGTTTTGAGTAACAGCATTTTGTGCTTTAACCCAATCAGCGGTTTCTTTACTTGTATCGTTTTCTAACCAACGATATGAGTCAGTGATTTTAGTTCCGAAATAATCATCAACTACTTCTACTTTTTTCGTTTCGGGGTAGGCCATCATATTTATTTTTACTTTTTCATTCTTCGTGCATGACGATAGAATTAACATACTTAATACTGCTATTAAAATTCTCATATTAATTTGGTTTATATTTTGAAAGACTTAATATTTTTTGAGCATCTTTTTCATTCATTAATTCTTCGATGCTTATATTTTTATTTTCATCCATGTATTTATCTATTATTTTCCAACCTGCAAACCATGCGATGCGAGGAGCAGAATCTGCTGTGAGGTTAACAGTATAAGGGGCTTCATCGGTGTACTTTCTGTATTTAAGTACATCTTTACTAAATAAATCTTCAGAAACTAGTAGTTGAAAAATATTAGCTTCATTTTCTTCTGCCCATTTTATTTCTGCAGATGTATAACCAATAAGTAATGAATCAGGAGTCTCAGGTAACATCAATTTCATGAAGTATAATAATTTACCTTGATATAACATCTGATCTATTAATGATTGATTTTTGGGTTCCATTTCAAATTTAGAATTCACCATACCTTTAACTAATGTAGGCACTAAATGATCTGGTGTAAATCTTCGAATTAAGTACTCTGGGAATTCTAATGAAGGGTAAAATTTATATTCTGAGCCTAAAAATAAATCTAAGCCAATACCAATATATCCATTGGTGTTTACTATGCCATTTGAAAATCCAGAAACAAATGTTGTTACTTGTGGCAATGTATCATTCGGAAAAACTTTCTGATAGTTTTCAAACACAAACTCTATATCAGATTCTAACTTTTTCATGCGATCTTCATTATAAATCGAATCACAATCTTTCACCAAAGTTTTAAAATCTGTATTATTTATAAAATCTGATACAATGTATTTGAAGCCTTGATTTTTATCGGTTCCAAATCCCATAATCTGTAAGAAATATACATTATAGAATTCGCCGTATTTTTTCTTTAAAAACGCAATGTTTGTGTCAATTTGCTCTTGATTCATATAGAATAAATCTTTTTCAAATCGCTTTATTTCTATATCAACGCTAGACTCTGATTTTGAACCAAGTACTTTATTACTTGATTGGTCACACGATTGAATAAAAATCGATAAAAAGAATATCGATAAAATCGAAATTATTCTGTTACTTTGAGCCTGATTATAAAGCATATAAAATCGTATCATGAAACATAAAATTAAACAATTATCTTTAATTACCGCTTTTCTTGTTGCCATACTGATTTCCAACAATCTATATGCACAAGATTTCCGATTAGGTTTTAAAGGCAATCCCTTATTTTCAACTATTCACCCTAATACTGATAATTATAATAGTGTTGGTACTAAAGTGGGTTTCTCTTATGGTTTAATGTTCGATTATTTCATAAAAGATAATTATGCTATTTCTTCTGAGTTCGGAATTAGTTCATTAGGTGGTAAGATTGAATATAGCAGAAACGACACTACTGTAAATTCAGCACTTAATATCAGATATATTGATATCCCTGTAGCAATTAAATTATTAACGAATGAATTAAATAATAATTTGAAGGTGTATGGTAAATTCGGATTAGGTTTATCGTTTAGAATTAAATCAACTGTAGAAAACGAATATAAAAAAGGACAAACTAATTTCTCTAATGACGATATAAAAAATGCAAGTGATTTCATTCAACCGTTAAATACTTCATTAGTAATTGGTGCTGGTATTGAGTATAATTTAGCAGAGAATTTAGATTTAGTAGTCGGACTTACCTATAATAATGGTTTTTCAAATATTATGAAATCTAAAACGATGTATAAATTCGTTGACCCAACAACAGGCTTATCAGCAGTGAGGGCATATGATGCGAGTTTGAGTTTCATTACTTTAAACATTGGCTTATTATTTTAATATGAAGTTCGCATTAGCACAGGTTAACGTTCACATTGGTAATTTTGAATCTAACTTTCAAAAATTTGTAGGCTTAATAAACTCTGCAAAATCAAAAGATGTTGATGTTATCATTTTCCCTGAGCTTGCTATCTGCGGCTACCCTCCAAGAGATTTTTTAGACTATCAGCATTTTATTAAGCAATGTGATTTATACATAGCTAAATTAGCAAAAGAATGTATGTCGATTACAGCTATCATTGGTTCGCCAAGCTTTAATATACATAAGGAAGGTAAGGCTTTACATAACTCTGCTTATGTATTAGCTGATGGTACTATTAAAAACATTATTCATAAATCATTACTACCAACATACGATATTTTTGATGAGTATAGATATTTTCAACCTGCACCACAATTGAGTTGTATTGAAATCAATGGTAAAAAAATTGCATTAACTATATGCGAAGATTTGTGGAATACAGATGATCAAAAATTATACGTGCAATCACCTATGGATGTTCTCATAAATGAACAACCAGATCTGATGATTAATATTGCTGCATCTCCATTCGATTATAATCAAAACGAAAAACGTAAAAACATTTTGAAATGGAATGCAAAAAAATACAATTTGCCCTTACTATATGTAAATCATGTAGGGGCTCAAACTGAATTGATTTTCGACGGATGTTCAATGGCTTTGAACAGTGATGCTGAAATTATTGCTGAGTCAAAAATGTTTGAAGAAGATTTACTGATCATAGATTCAACTGAATTATCTACGAAGAAATCATCCGAAGAAAAAAATATTGACTCAATAGAATTAATTCATGATGCAATTGTATTGGGTATAAAAGATTATTTTCAGAAATCAGGATTTAAGAGGGCGGTACTCGGATTGTCGGGGGGTATTGATTCAGCAGTAGTTGCAGTATTAGCTGCAAGAGCATTAGGTAATGAAAATGTTTTAGGTATTTTAATGCCATCTCAATATTCATCTGATCATTCTGTTGATGATGCCATTGCATTAGCAGATAATTTAAATATTCAACATCAAATCATACCGATCAAAGATGTTTATAATACGTATAAAAATTCTTTGTCAAATACATTTGAAGGTTTAGCAGAAGACTTAACAGAAGAAAAATTACAAGCTAGAATTAGAGGAGTTTTGTTAATGGCTGTATATAATAAGTGCGTAAATATTTTGTTAAACACTTCTAATAAAAGTGAAGCGGCAGTAGGGTATGGAACTTTGTACGGAGATATGTGTGGAGGTATTTCAGTAATTGGTGATGTATATAAAACTCAAGTATATGCATTAGCGAACTTTATTAATAAAGATCAAATCATTATACCAGTAAATACTATAGAGAAAGCACCATCCGCAGAATTAAGACCAGATCAAAAAGACTCTGATTCTTTGCCTGATTACGATATATTAGATGAAGTTTTGGATTTATATATTGAGCATTCAATTAGTAAAGATGAGCTTATAGATATGGGTTTTGATAAAGTACTAATTGATCGTATAACTTCATTGGTAAATAGAAATGAATATAAACGCTACCAAACACCTCCAATTTTAAGAGTATCTTCTAAAGCATTTGGTATGGGTAGAAGAATGCCAATTGTTGCCAAATACTAATCTGTTTTAATTTTTTCATCGTATCTTAAAATAAATGCAACTTTTTTTAATGAAAAAAGTACAAATTAGGGATATGATAAAGCTTCACTCAATAGTTACCATACTATTTTTTATCGTATTTGCTGGTTTACAAAATGTTTCTGCCCAAACAAGTAATTGTACTGGGGGTACGCCATCTTATACTGTTAACTTGTCTTCAAATACTTCGGGTGTTTGGACGAGCAGTAGTTTATTACGTGCAGGAGAGTGTTGTGGTGGAGGTAGTGGAAATAATAATTGCGTTGAATTTATAGTTACTTTAAGTCCGAATGCTGAAGCCTTTGTACTAGATATTATCTCAGGTGCTACACCTTCAGGTTCATTATCATACACAGTTAATTGTGGTACACCTACACCAATTGGCGGTAAGTTTTGTGTAACTGGTGCCGGGCCTCATTACATTAGCTTCTGTAAAAATGGAGGAAATGAAAATACCTATAGAATTACCTCAATACCTAAGCCAATGGTTTCGGCAAATATGGTTACTCGTGTAGGTTGTAATAGTCAATTAGTAGCATTTGGTTTTCAAGAATCAACTATTCAATGGAGAGCATTAAATTCAACTTATCAGTCTTTGTTAACTTGTGCAACAGCATGTGATTCAACATTTGTTGTACCTCCAACAAGTCCGCCTTCATTTGCAGATTTTGAAGTAAGTGGTACTCCTCTAGGAGCATGTTCTGGTGTATTCTCTCGTGATACTGTTCGTGTAAGCTTTGTGCCTGGTATGACCGCAAATATAAGTCCGGCTAATTCTATACTCTGTTGGAACGAAACGACTAAAACTTTAACTGCAAATGTTTCAGGTGGTAATCCTCCCTATACTTATTTATGGTCTAACGGTGCTACTACTCAATCTATAAATGTTGGTGTTGGTAATTATTCAGTAACAGTCAGCGATCAAACTTCTTGTCCGATTAGTAACACCTCTGCAACCATTATTGCCGATACTGATAATAATTTAAGTGCAGGTGCAGATCAAACTTTTTGTTCACATGAATTCCCAATAAATTTAACAGGCACAAGTACTCAAGGTGGTACATGGGTTGGCGGCAATGGTACATTTAATCCTTCGAGAACAAGTTTAAATTCTCAATACACTCCATCTGCAGCTGAACTAAGTGCAGGCTCTGTAACATTAACACTCCAAGGTAATGCTTGTACGCATTGCCCTGCTAGATCTGATGCTGTTACCTACACATTAAAGGTAAGTCCGAATACAAATATTTCAGGTTCTCAATCAATATGTGGTGTTTTAAATCAAGAAGAGAATTATACTACACCTATAAATGCAGGTAATACTTATAATTGGAATGTTACTGGCGGAGTTATTATAAGCAATACGAATAATACTATAAGAGTACGTTGGACGAGCTATGGTACTTATCAAGTTAATTTAACTGAAACTCCGACAAATGCTTGTTCAGTAAATAAAAGCTTAAATGTAAATGTAAGCCAAACTCCAAGTACAGGTACAATAAGTCATTAATTTATCTGTGACGAGTATCAACGATAGAAAATATTTTCCAGCCCTTATCTGTTTTTACTAATTGAAAATTATTTGCACCTCTGTGCGATGGTTGTTTGTTGATGTAGAATTCATAGGGTGTCCATACACTCGCTAGTCTACCATCTATATTAATATCCCAACTCAAAAGTTTTTCTTTGATGGTAACGGTTCTTTTTTTGATTACGATTTTTATTAAATCTTCTTTATTTTCAATTACAAATTTTTCTTTTTTCTCGATAAGATTTTCAACGATAGTTTTTAAAGTGAGCTCATCGTATAATGCTTCTTTTAACTTAACAGTATCTTGCTTTTCAAGTCCCTCGAAAAACCTATTTATGCAATATTTTATTTGAATGGTATCGTTTGCTTTAAACAATGCAACAGAATCAACAATTTGAGCATTTGCTAAATTGCCAATGGTAAAAAGAAAAATAAAAAGTAATATTTTCTTAAAATGCATTATTTGTTTTTTCTCGTAAAATAGATGTAAACACTCATCAAAACAAAGATTGAACCGAGTATTACAAATATACCATTATTCATCTTAAAATTAGCTGATATGCTACTTTCTTGAATACTATAAACTGAAAATAAAAAAATACTACAAATCCATATTTTGATGAATCTCATAAATCGTTGAGCCAATCTATATTGAGTTTCTATATTTTCTCTATTGAGCTTATATGGGAAGTTGAATATGTGTGGAAACTGGTTTAGTATACTTAAAAGCATCCACAGTAAAAATGTTATTATAGGCATCGCCCATATACCAGATTTTGAACTATAGCCATCTGCTTCACCATTTAAGTTAAAGTGAATAGTTATTTTTTCGGGTAAATTTTGATAATTAATAATTACAAAATACCATGTTGAGATTAACAAAAATGCTGCTGTGAATTCTAATACATAATCTAGGGGCAGCCACTTGATTTTTAATACGGGTCTTTCGTTTACCTCTTCAGCCATTTTATTAATAATGTATAGGTTAAAATTAATAATGCAATTAGAGATGAAGTAAAAGCTATGTAATCACCATGTTCAACATAAAAAGTAAACTCATCATTTAAATTCAAATTTTCATTGATACTATCTTGTACCCAGTACTCAGTAGATTTTAAAACTTCTCCTCTTTGATTTACAAATAAAGAAGTTCCAGTATTAGCAGAACGAGCAATAGATCTTCGAGTTTCGATAGCTCTTAAAGAGGCCATACTTGCATGTTGTTTATACCCTGCTGTATTTCCCCACCAACCGTCGTTTGTTACTATGGCTATAAGTTGTGCGCCATTTTTCACATATTCTGAAACAAATTCTCCGTAAATAGATTCATAGCAAATCACTGGCGCAACACCAATACCGCTTCTTGTATAAAATACAGCACGTTCTGTTTGTGAACCTAGGCTACCAAAGGTGCCACCTAATTTTAAAGCATATGGTTCGAGTATTGAAAAAAACTTCGGATATGGCATTTGTTCAACACCCGGTACTAATTTTGATTTATGATATTTCTGAATCGTTTGATTGTTCTCTATGAAAAATGCAGCATTAAATGCATCGTAACAACACTCCCCATTAGAATAATTTCTTGCTGTAACAGTTTCCTTTTTATCATAGGTTGTATATGCATCAGCACCTGTCACAATATTTCCGTTTTTGTATTTCTCTAAAAATTTTCTAGCCTCTTGTATCAAAGGATTTTCTTCGAGTGTTCTCTCATTCAAATTATTTTGCAATGCTGTTTCTGGCCAAACAAAAAACTCAGTATTTACTTGTGCTGTTGAATCTGACAATCGAATCAATCTTTGTAACTGATCCATCTCTGTAAGTCCGTTGAATTTTTCTGAATACGGATCAATATTAGGTTGAACGACTACAACATTCGTCGGATTTATTTTTTCTTCGTAGCTATTAAATATTGCATAAGAAACTAATATTGGAGCAAGAATTATGATAATAGGATTTAAATAGTTTTTGGTTTGAACACTAAAATTTTTCGTTAGTGTTGCTGATTTTTTGATGCTATTAAATAAAATAATATTTGCAGCTAGTACCCAGAACGAAC
>JBKCCA010000302.1:0-3050 GCA_046305595.1 bacterium | reverse complement strand
GTGCACCTAAATCATCAGCTCTAACTGACGACAAAGTTCCTGCTAATTTCCCAACCGGAGTTCTAACACCCCCAACTAAATATACTTCTCTCATATTTTATATCACATTTATATCGTAAATGTCTAAAGCTTGTATTTCTCGTTCTTAACTTTTAATTCTACATTCTACATCCTACATTCTTCATTCCTACCACTCCTTCTCACTTCTATAAACCGTACCCTTAAAAAGCGCTACCACTTTATCATCTTGATTCAACACACTTATATCGTAAATTCCAATACGATTACTCAATGACCTTTCAACTGTTTTTGTTCTTAATACATCTCCAATCTTACAAGGTGCCGTATGCGAAATAGAATTTTCAATCGACATACTTCTACGCCCGTAAGCATTACTCGCAAATGCCAATGAACTATCAGCTAGAGAATAAGTAATACCTCCATGCAATACATCAAATCCGTTTAACATTTCTGCACGCACTTGCATTCTTAAAGTTGAGATACCTTCACCTACTTCTATAACTTCTATACCCAACCACTTGCTGAATGCATCGTTCTGCATCATTCTATCAACAATTTCTTTTGCTCTAGTCATTGTTTTTTATTTTGAATCCTATTGGTTTTCTAATTTTACTCTCGCTACTATTTTTATCTAACAAACTAAATATCAAATCAAATTTTTCGTTGCTTTTTATCTCTAATTTATCTATCTTAATATTAAGCTCATTTAATCCTTCAAAATAAGACCTAATTTGAACAAAAGTTCTCATAATTAATATATTGACCTTTATTGCTTGATATGATTTAATTACGCTTGATAACATTGCAACACCTTGCTCAGTAAAAGCAAAAGGCAAATAACGATCGCCTCCATGACTTGAGGTCACAATTTGTGACCTCAAATCATCAAACTCTTCTTTTGTTAATTCAAAACATGAAATCATCAGGGAATCTTTCAATATTTCTCTTTACCGCCTGTTTCAGAGCTTTAGTTTCTATATTATATAGTCTAGCTATATCTTTATCAAGTATTATCTTATTACCTCTTATAATATAAATACAATCTATAATATTATTTAATTCTAAACTTTCCATAAATTTTTAGAATCAAATTCGGTTTAAAGTCTAATACTTACAACCGCATATATGCAGGTTTTTTAATAAAAATGTTTTTTCTCTCGTACCATCTGCTTTAACAAGACTGAAGGTCTGTAACGATCTTCTTCGTAAACCTCCATGAGAGTTTCGAGATTTTCTAATACAGCTCCTAATCCGATTTCATCTGCCCAAGCTAATAAACCCTTCGGATAATTAACTCCTTTAGTCATCGCTAAATCGATATCATCTCTGCTTGCTACTTTTAAATATAAGGTATCAATTGCTTCGTTAATCAACATTGAAATTATTCTTGCAAATATTTTCTCAGCCAAATCATTATCCTTTACAGCTTCAACGTTTTGGGCATTCTCTGAGTAATCGTAAAATCCAATGCCAGATTTTCTACCAAATCTTTTTGCTTCGTATAATCTTTTTTGTGTTAAGGATGGCTTAAATCTTGGGTCGTAAAAAAACTGTTCCCAAACGATTTCTGTCACTTTATAATTCACATCATGTCCGATGAAATCCATCAACTCAAACGGACCCATTTTAAATCCGCCGATCTCTTTCATCGCCCAATCAATCGTTGCAATATTTGCAATGCCTTCTTCATAAATTCTTATAGCTTCACCATAGAATGATCTAGCTACTCTGTTTACTATAAAGCCTGGTGTGTCTTTACAAATTACTGTAGTCTTGTTCCAAGATTTTATCAGCGAAATACTTGTAATTATTATGTCTTCGGATGTTTGCAAAGCTGGAATAATTTCTACTAATGGCATCAATGGCGCCGGATTGAAAAAATGAATTCCGATAAATCTATTTGATTTTTTGCAAGCTGAAGCGATTGAAGAAACTGAAAGTGAAGAAGTATTAGTTGCCAAAATACAATTCTCAGAAACGATAGATTCTAATGCTTCGAAAACTTCTTTCTTTACTTCTATATTCTCTACAATTGCTTCAATAATTATACCTGATTCAGATAACTTTTCGATACTCGATTGAAAGTAAATATTTGATAGCACTTCAGACATTTTTTCTTTTGTGCATTTAGATTTCTCTACTAATTTCTCAAGTGACTTTTTTAAATTCTGTGCAGCTACTTGAGCAGCTATCGGATTAGCATCATAAACATGCACTTCATGTCCGGCAAAAGCCGCCACTTGTGCAATACCACTACCCATAGCTCCAGAACCTATTACTCCAACTTTTATCATTAATTATTCTCCTTTAAATTGAGCTTTTCTTTTTTCTAAAAATGCATTGATACCTTCTTTATTATCATAAGTATTTGCTGCTGCTGCTTGTAATTCTTCTTCTAAATCTAATTGCGCATTCAAATCATTTGTGAATGATTTATTCAATGCTCGCTTAGTTAATCCGAAGCCCTTAGTAGGCATACTCGCTAAATGCGCTACCAACTTTTCTGCTTCTTGCATCAATTGCTCAGCTTCAACTACTTTATAAATCATACCGAATTCTAAAGCTTGTGCTGCTGAAATTTTATCTGCTAAAAACATCATCGCTGTTGCTCTCTGCAATCCGACTAATCGCGGTAGAAAAAATGTTCCTCCACTATCTGGTATTAATCCGATGTTCGAAAACGATTGAATAAACGAAGCCTTATCACTAGCTATTACGATGTCACATGCTAATGCAATATTCGCACCCGCACCTGCCGCAACTCCATTCACTGCGCATACTATAGGCTTCTCAATGTTTCTGATTTTTTTTATAATCGGATTATAATGTTCTCTTACAATTTTATCTATAGTTGGAGCATCATCGGCAATTGCTTCTGCCAAATCTTGTCCTGCACAAAAAGCTCTCCCATCCCCAGTAACTAAAATAGCACGAATGTTTTTATTGTTTTCATATTCATCTAACTTCGCCTGTAATTCTAAAGCCATCTCTCGGTTGAAAGAGTTTAAGACATCGGGGCGGTTTAAAAA
>JBKCCA010000301.1:0-5954 GCA_046305595.1 bacterium | reverse complement strand
TGCTTCGCCACAAATGCATAAGCACTATCCTCATTAAAACTCGGCACCTCCACCTTCTTCTCCACCACTGCATCCTCTTTCTTTACTTCCTTCTTCTCCTCCCCACAAGCAGTAATCAATATCGCTAATAATAAAATGTATATGTAATTCTTCATAATCTATTTCTAAAAACTTGTAACTAGTAACTAGTAACTAGTAACTAGCACTAACTTACTAGCCTACTAACTTACTAGTAAAGTTATTCCGCATACGCCCACTCACTCCCACCTTTCCCATCCATAACCACCAACCCCGCTTCCTTAAACTGCGCCCTTATCTTATCTACCATCACAAAATTTTTCTCTGCACGCGCCTCTCTGTAATTCTCCATCAAGCGATCTACCAATGGTAAAATATTCATGCTCTCTAACATCTTCGCTTCTGAAATTCCTAATACCTCATGATTAAATGAAATATAGGTATTTAAAAGTTTTTCGAAAATATCTCTTCGGATGTTTTCAGTTTTTAAATGTCCTGCCTTGATTGAATTTATTCGCTTCAACAAATTGTATAACTCTGCAATACTCTTCGCTGAATTGAAATCATTATTAATGCCTTCGAATACTGCATCAATTTCTGTACTCAATTCTTTGTTTAATTCTTCATCAACAGCTGTTCCTAAATCTTCAATATTTTCTGCTAATAATATTTCTGCTGTTCTTAATCCGTTGATTAATTTCTTCAATCCTTTTTCAGCTGCATCTAATGCTTCGTTCGAAAAATCTAAAGTACTTCTGTAATGTGCTTGCAACATGAAGAATCGAATCGTCAATGCTGAGTATGCTCTATGCAACAAAGGGTGATCTCCTGCAAAAAACTGATTTAAGTTAATCGCATTACCCAATGACTGACCCATCTTTTGTCCGTTGATCGTAATCATATTATTATGCATCCAATATTTCGCCGGATGTGTATGATTGCTCGCCTTCGATTGTGCTATCTCACATTCATGATGCGGAAATAATAAATCCATTCCACCTCCATGTATATCAAATTGCTCACCTAAATATTTCGAACTCATCGCTGAACATTCTATATGCCATCCCGGGAAACCCTCTGACCATGGGGAGTTCCAGCGCATGATATGTTCTGGCGATGCTCTCTTCCATAAGGCAAAATCGAAATGATTTTTCTTCTCATCTGATCCTTCTAATGTTCTGCGCTCTTCACCTGCATGTGCCATCAAATCATCTAACACTCTGCCTGATAATTCTCCATAAGGTTCTTTCTCATTGTACTTCAATACATCGAAATAAACTGATCCGTTTGATACATAAGCTAAGCCTTCGTTAATGATTTTTTGTATCATCTCGATCTGCTCAATGATATGACCCGTTGCACGTGGCTCTATACTTGGTCGCATCACATTCAACTTATCCATCGCTAAATGATAAGCCAAAGTATATTCTTGCGCAACTTCCATAGGCTCTAACTGCTCTATTCTTGCACGCTTTGCAATTTTATCATCTCCCTCGTCTGCATCATTTTCTAGATGCCCCACATCCGTAATATTTCTTACATATCTAACTTTGTAACCACAATATTTTAAATAGCGGAATACTAAATCAAATGTTATCGCTGATCTAGCATGCCCTAAATGGGGTTCACCATATACCGTCGGACCGCAGACATACATGCCTACAAATTGTCCGCTAATGGGCTCAAAGGCCTCTTTCTCTCTACTTAGAGAGTTATATACACTTATCTTTTGCTCCATACACAAACATAATAATAATTAGGTAAATACGATTGACTATAAGCCTATCTCAGACACAATTGGGTAGTGATCTGAATATTTCTTTTTGATGATTTTGAAGTTAAGTACCTGTAGCTTTTCGCTACACAATATATAGTCAATCTGGAAATTCGGAAAGGCACCGTTATACGTCATACCCACTCCGAATCCTTTTTCTCTAAAGGTGTTTTTTAAATTATTAGAGATCACATGGTAGGCATACGATGCAGGTGTGTCGTTGAAGTCGCCCGCAACAATAACAGGGTAGGGGCTTTCATCGATTAACTCTTTTATTTTCTCTGCCTGTTTTGCTCTTCTTATAAATGCATTTTTTAATCGCGCACCAATTCTTTTCGACGATACTAAATCTGCATCTACCTCTGATTTCACTTTGTCTAAATATTTATAATCTTCTGGCTGAAAACTGATCGATTGCAAATGCACATTAAACACACGAATAGTATCTCCATTTTTGAGGATGTCAACAATCATACCCATGTTTGCATGTGGATGATCGTAAAATGATATAAGTTCAGTATTTATAATTTCATATTTTGACAATACAGCCATCGACATCGTTTCGGTTTCGTTTTTCTCAAATACCTCTTGCTCAAAATATTTATACGAACCCTTTTCTATTAAGCTGTCTTTGATATCATAAATACCTTTCTTGCGATAATAAAACTCTTGAATGCACATCACATCTGCCTCTTCATTCAAAATCATCTCCATCATCTCATGCTTCGATTGCTTATCGTATTTATTCGTCTTTATGGGTTTGAACAAATGTGCATTGTAGCTTAAGATCTTTATCTTTTTTTCTGTATTTGTTTTTTCTGAAGAGTTGAATTGTATGTAGTCTAATAAGGTATTCCAGCCTATGGCTAATGCAAAAATTGGAATGATAGCGAACCATCTTTTTCTAATGATCCAGTATAATGCAAAAAAGAAATTGATTAAAACGAAAAACGGATATGCTAATCCGAAGAAGGCAATCTGCCAATTCACCTCCGGATTTACCCAGGCAGCAAAATATGAAATCAATAGAGCTACTACTGCAATAATGTTAAAAAATGCAAACAACCAATAAAAAAAACTACGCTTCTTATTACTCTTAGCCATTATTCTTTTCCTGCTTTAAATAATTGTTCTTTCTCTTTCGCACTTAAACTCTCGTATCCACCAGATGATATTTTATCAAGTATTCTATCAATCTCATCTTGTGAAATCTTATTGCTCTGTTGATTATAATTTTGATTTCTATAAGCCACTTTAATTTTTTGCTTAGGCTTAAATATTTTTGAAATCCAATCTATCAAGTTCGAAAACATCCGACTTAAATCATAACCATTTTGCAATGACTTGATGTAAAGAAAGCCGAAGAGTGCTCCTCCAATATGCGCTAAATGTCCGCCTGCATTACTGCCACCAATACTCACTAAATCTAATACTAAATAAATGGCTGCGATGTATTTTAATTTCACCGGACCAAATATTGCGAGTACAATGCTGTAGTTTGGCAATAGGGTAGCAGCTGCAAACACAATGGTCATAATTGCTGCAGAAGCTCCAAGTGCTCTACTTAATAATATTTTATCGTCAAAGTAAGGGAATACATTATAGCAAAAAACATAAAACAATCCGCCGAATACACCACCCATTAAATAAGTCGGCAAGAATTTTTTCTCACCTAAATATTCAATAAATAATTTTCCGAACCAATACAATACTAATAAGTTAAACAGTATATGAAATACAGTTTTGTGCATGAACATATAGCTGATGATGGTCCATGGTTTGTAAATTAACTCCCCAACATCCGCAGGCAACATTAAATAATTAACTAAAATAAAATCTACTGGGTCGGGTAATTTAAATAATAGAGTAAGTAGCCAAGAGATTAATATCACGAGGTATATCACAACGTTGATGCCTATGATTTGCATTAGCACATCACCATTTCTAAAAGAACTTTTTATGTCTTGATATATGCTCATGTTTTTAATACCAACGATTAGTTTTCTTTCTCCAATACTTTATCAAAATAAATCCGAATAACATACCACCCAAATGTGCGAAATGTGCAACATTGTCAGAAGGGTTATTTTGTATACCACTGTATAATTCAAAAATACCGTAGAGCAATACAAAATATTTTGCCTTCATTGGTAAGAAGAAAAATACATAGATCATCGAATTCGGGAACATCATGCCGAATGCTAATAAAACTCCGAACACTGCACCCGATGCACCAACTGTTGGTATCGATTGTTTAACTTGTATTAATTCATTCGCGAATCCGATAGCGTTTTGTTGTAGTTCTATCGAAGCCGGATTGCTGTTCCAACTATTCATCAACTCTACGAAAATTGGTTGATATTGTTGAGGCACTGAGTTCAATACAAAGTATTCGAAACTCTTATTCGTAGGGTCTGCGAAAAATTGATTGGCTGCCGATTGTAAACTACTTATCTCGACATAAATTACTAAGGTATGCAACACTGCAGCACCTAGACCTGTGATGATGTAATAGGTTAAGAATTTTTTAGGGCCCCAAATATTTTCTAATGCAGAACCGAACATCCAAAGGGCAAACATGTTCGAGAATAAATGCATGAAATTGCCATGCATAAATAAATGCGTAGCAAATTGATAAGCTTTAAACTCAGGCGCGCCCGGGTAGTAAAGAGCTAACCAATCGGTTAAATCTTTTTGAAATGTATTTTGAATGACGATGGTCATCAAGAAAAACAAGCCATTGATGATGAGCAAGTTTTTGACGATGGTCGGCAATAACGAAAATCCTTGTGGTCTATAATTATCCATTTATTTTATAAAATAACTTGCCAAATCTTCTAAGTTTAATCGAACAAATGTACTCTTGTTATTCAATGCTGCTTGTGGTAATTCACATGCGAAGAGTTCATCAATTAAATGATTCATCTCATCAGCACTTAAACTCTTACCTTGTTTTATCGCCGCTTGCTTAGCCATTGATCGCGCGAGTTGTTCTTTTTGTTCAAATTTATATATCGCTGATTGTTGCTTATAAGTTTCTAATAACCCTAACAACAATTGCTCTTCATTTGTTGACTCAATCTCTGCAGGTATACCATGTATTACAAAAGTATTTTTACCAAACTCTTGTACATCGAAACCTAAAGTTTTTAAATCAGGCAATAACATTTTTGTCAACTCATAGTCTGATGCATTCATGTTAACGCTCTGCGGAAACAAACATTGTTGTATCGCCCCAGCTTGTTGATTTAACATTTCTAAAAATCGCTCATACAATACGCGCTCATGAGCTGCTTGTTGATCGATTAAGAGAATGCCGTTTTTAATCGGACTTACAATATATCGCTGATGAATTTGAAAAGTTGATCGCTCTTTAATTTCATGCGCTGAATGTTCTAACTCTTCTCTGTGCAAATGCAATTGTTGTGCCTCTTGCTCTGGCTTTGCAATTTCATATAATGCTTCCCAACCTACCGCACTACGTGGTACTGAATTGATGCCGTTAGACCATGAACTTGCTTTGCGCTCTTTGTCGAATGGATTAAATTCAGGATTGACAGAAATAGTTGGAATTCTAATTTCGTCGTTACGCGGGTCGAAAGGTTTTAAATTATTGAAAGAACTTTCGGTATTGAAGTCGATTGTCGGACTTACATGATATCTACCCAATGAACGTTTAATAGAAGAACGCATGATAGCGTACACTAATTTCTCATCATCGAATTTTATTTCTGTTTTTGTCGGATGTACGTTTACATCAATATGTTTCGGGTCTATCTCAATAAACAAAACATATAATGGGAAACTATCAGAATTCAACATCTCATCGAAAGCATTTGACACCGCATGATTCAAATAAGGGTCTTTGATAAATCTTTTGTTCACAAAGAAATATTGTTCACCTCTTGTTTTCTTTGCAAACTGAGGTTTGCCCACATAACCATTAATTTGTATGATGTCTGTACTCTCTTCAACAGGCACAATTCGCTCTGTATAATTATTTCCGAAAATTGCAGTGATTCTTTGCTTCAAATTACCCACAGGTAAATGGAACATCTCTGTGCCATCATTATGCAAACTGAAAAATATTTCAGGATGTGCTAATGCTTGACGTTGAAACTCATCGATAATATGTCGTAACTCAACAGGGTTCGATTTTAAA
>JBKCCA010000300.1:0-1691 GCA_046305595.1 bacterium | reverse complement strand
CTGTTGCATCATTCGGATATACGTGTGTTGGGTTTGCAACTGTATCTGTGAAATTATCATCACCGACCCAGCTATAAGTATACGGACCTGAATCACCTACCACTTTAGATATGAATTGAGTTACTTGGCCTGCACAATTGATTGAATCGACATCAAAGTCAATATCTGGTTGATTAAATACTTTGTTAACAGTATCTATGGTTGTCCAGCAACCCGATACCCTATCATTCATACTCAAGCTAACTTTAAAGAAACCCGAACCTGCATTTAATATAACAGATGGAGATCTTACACCTGAAATTGAAATAGTGTTATTAGGAATTACATCTGGATTTTCATTGATTGTCCAGACCCAATCTGTATCATCACCAGAAATTACAACTGGTGTGAATATTGTAGGTAAGCCAGCACAATCAGGAGTTACTTGTATAGTGAACTCCATAGGGTTTCTAACAGTTAATGTATCTTTTATTAAAGTGACACAACCATTGATAGTATCAGTAACAGTTAAGCTTACAATCTTCGGACCGTTGCTCATGTATGTGTGCACAGGTCTTCTGTCGGTACTTACTGTATTAGCATCTAACTCCCATAAGAAAGTGAAATTATTCGTATCACTACCATTTGCAATATCTAGGTCGAAATTAACAGGGTCGCCAATACATAGGGAGTCGGGGATGAATTCTACGGCCGGACTTAAGTTGAATGATACATAACCTTCACCACTACAACCTTTACCATCTTCAATTAATACTTTCAATTTAACAAAACGTTTACCAGCAACTTTAGCTAATGGTAATCTTTCGTTTATTGATTGTAAAATTGTTGGAGAAGCAGGGTTAGTCACATCTATCCACTGAACGTTGTTAAACGGACGAGTTAAAAAATAAGGCATGATAGAAAGAGTATCTTTCGTACTTTGACATGCGGTTGAATCGACTAATATATCTACGTATGGATCACCATTTTCAACGATAGCTGTATCAGTAGTCACACATCCGAAGGTATCAGTTAAAGTAACTGCAACTTTGAATTGACCTCTACCACCGTTAGTTAAGAAAATCCATTTTAAGTTTCTAAATAAAGGATCATTAAAATCACCTTGTAAATCTAACTGCCCGTTATCACCTTGATAACGTATGGTTTTTACAGGTGCTAATGAATTGACAGTTATACTAAAATTATTAATTACTGGTCCGCATGAAGAGTCAACTGTTACCACAAATTTTGGTAGTTCTCTTACAATTGCAGAATCTAAAATATCTAATCTACAACCTTTAGAGTCAATAACTGTAAAGGTAAAACGTTTAGTGCCATCAGAAGGGTAAACATAACCTGTTGAGTCAACATTACCAGCACTAAAGCCTTCTTCACCTAACCAGCGCACAGTAGTATATGGAGGAATACCTCCGTATAAAGTATCTAATGTGAAAGTGGTAGGGATACCTTGACAAACAGTATCGGTATGGAATCTAGCAAATAATTGAGGGTGAGAAACTGTATCGATATTCGATAAAGAAACACAACCTAAACTATCCCAACCTTCAACCTTATAATAAGTAGTGTCGCCACATAAATTAAAGTTATCGATTGCTTCTGTATTTGTTGAATCACCATCACCATCAGTAATAGCTACCCAATTATAAGGAGCAATAGTTTCACTTCTATAAACAGTATACCCTTTAGCAGTT
>JBKCCA010000299.1:0-4742 GCA_046305595.1 bacterium | reverse complement strand
CTCATCACTCCATACTAACTCAAAATTTCTTTCAGGTAATTCTTGTACAGCTTCTTTTTCACAACCTGATAACATTATAGCAAGTGTGCTTATTAATATTGTTTTATTCAAATGAATCATAGATCTAAATATTTTATAGTTAAATAACTAATGTTTTTATCGATAGAAATAAATATTGTCAAGAATAAAATTAGGTCCGCCTGTAACAATAATAGCTCCTAAATTACCTTTCTGATTGAGAATATTTCCTGTTAAAGGAATGTCAAATGATTTCCAAACTCCAGTTTGAAATCCAGTTAAATTAACTCTCAAATCTCTGTCATCGCCAAGTGGATTACCAGTATTGACATCCGTCTCTATAATTTTATTGGCACCAATATCTCTAACCTGTATACCAATAGTTGTGTTTACATTTTCTACATACACATCAATGTGTAAAAAGCCTAGAGTAGTAGCATTTATTGGTCCTTCAGTAAACATTATTCCTGTATAATTATTGGTACTGTATTGTAATACTTCGCCTGAACCTGTATTTAATATTTCAGTAACAGTTGTAGATCCACCAAAACCTGGCGTGAAATTACTTGCTGTTGCATCAACATAAGCATCGCTAAATATTGATTTCACATCTACCTGCGGGCGAGTTGGAACGGGTGCACCCGGAAGATCTCCTTTAGAAATAATTTTTAATGTACCTAATGCTGGTGTGCCTTTTACAGATGCTGTAATTTCTACATTACCTTGTTTTAAAACACTTACAACTCCTTCATCATTAACCGTTGCAATAGATGTATCAGAACTGAAAAAATCACAGTATGCAGTAGTTGAATTCACTACCACGTCTTGACCATTTACTAAGTTAAATACATGGTTAATTCCGGTAACATTTACTGATGCACCTACGAAAGTATTTACAGTACTTAATACACCTCCCATAATTTTAGAAGTTGGTTTACCAACATTACCTAATTTCTCAAATTTGATTTCATCAAACCAAAGCGCGTAACCTGAACCGTTTGTCGCTTGTGTTCCTGCAGCAAACCAAAAAACTCCACGCTCATTTAATAGAATAGATGGATCTGGAATCGGTATAATAACTTTCGACCAACTAGTACTTACATTGACATTCTGAATCGAAATTCTATTCTTGTCACCAAGGTAATCAATACCAAAACCGACATCACCAAGTAATGTGCCTGTTGATGCTTTTACATAAAAAGTTAATGCATCAAATTCTGTAAGATTTCTTCCTACACCATCAACTCTAAAGATAGCTCCAGCATATGTTCCAGAAGGATCAGTTTCATTGGGCACATCAATTCTAATTGATGAATTACTTAGATAACCTTCTGTCATATCTACTGAAAATACATCGGGTTTTGCATCGGCAAATGGTAAATAAAAATCAGAACCTAATCCGATAAAATTATCTGTAAACACGTCAGCTACTTTTGGGAAAGTAGGTAACACTGCGTCATCACTAACTTCTCTTGTACATCCCATTGGGACAGTAATGAGAGCTGATGCTAGGCAGATTAATATCGTTTTTTTACTTAAAATATTCATCTTATTTATTTTTAATCTTAATGAATCTTATTAATTATTAATATTGATTTGTACGTATGTACGGAACTCCCATTCATTACCATTAGGGAACCCAATCGCATTAGGGTCTGGTACAAATTGTCCGAGATTATTCATACTCATAATTGGTGAATATCTGTTAGAGTATTTATCAAGCGTACGATACGTTGTTCTTAATCCGATTTTTGTACCTGGTAATAAGAACCAATCAGGTTTGCCAATTTCCATTGACCAATCGCCAATTAATTGTAATGGGAAAGTCAAGTTGAAATCTCGGTGATAGTCAAACGGACCCCAATCATCAACCTTAACGATTGTTGCTAATTTCATCTTTTTATAAATTGTTCGGATGTCTATTCCATAGCGATTGATAGTACGTGCATCACTACCATTTGCTTGAGCATTACCAAAGTATACATTTGCTATAATTCCGAAATCAGGATTTATTTTTGAAACCAATCTTATGTTTGTTTCCCATAAATCTTGAGCTGGTGCTGAACCTGGGAATACAAATGTTGTTCGACCATTACTCAATATACCTATAGCTGCATCTTGTACTGTCGGTAAATGACGATATACAAATCCAGTGCTCATCGCAAACTTCGCATCTTCCATTCTATCATTATCCCATTCATACATCCATGTTGCTGGCGTAGGGTCATAGGTTAATAAAATTTCTCCTGCTACTGTTTCACGATTTCCTCTTACTGAGAATGGGTCATCTAAAATATTTCTTGGTCTTGCAGGGGCTGCAAACTCAGGTCCGATAGGGCCTGCCAAAGGTTTTTGATATAAGAAGTTTGGTGCAATTTGTAACTTACCAACGTTATAAGTAAAACCTGTTAATGCATTGTACATATTACCACTACCAATGTCTTTTAATACCCATCCGGTAAAGGTCTTTGTTTGATCAACACCACCATTAGCTACTAAGCCCATGTATGACGCAAGTCCATACCAACGAATTGCTCCGGTTGAATAAGTGATCTTTGCCTTACCACCAAAATTATCTGAACTTTTAATTTTATCTATATAAACAACATTGTCTTGCTCTATTTCAAACGTTCTTCCATTTAATGGTTGTCCGGCCCAAATACCACCCACATCAAAAGTTACTTTTTCCATTTTCTTACCAACAGCAAAAGTTAATCTTCTTGTTTTAGGTACTGGTACAGCAAATGAACTTTGCAAGTTTGTACGTTGTACTAAGTCTTCATGAAAAATACCTGTCATGTCTAAACCAGCAAATTTTCTGCTATACTTTAAGAGTACAGCTGGGTTGGCTCCCCACCATAATTCAGGGCCATAAGCAACTTTTAATCCTTTTAAAGTTTTCTTGCCTTCGAATTCAAAACCGAAAGGTGCGTTACCGTTATACAAGTCGATATTCGGACCGTAATTCGCTTCAGGGTACAATCCGAAGAAATCACCTTCATAACCCCAATGATAGTGACCAGTTCTGTAAAAGCCTGTAAGTTTGAAGTCTTTGGCATCCCAACTATAGTCAGCTTTATATAATTGTATTCTGTTGTTAGAATTCATTTGTACAGGGCCTGTAGGTGTCGACACCGTTAATGGTCTACCTCTATTCTCGTAGAAAACTTCATCAATAGGGTTCGTAGCAACATTACCTAAAACGTTAAACTGAACATTTGCTTTCATATTAGGAGCAGGCCTTGCAGTCACACCAATATTAAAAGATTCCATGTGATCAAATCCTTGTGCACTAGGGTATGATGTGCTATTCGGACTTGCGCTATTTGGTGTAGTGATTAAGCTTCCACCTGTATAGTAAGTATTGAAGTTTGCTTGTAAATTACTTAAGTATAATTTGCCTCTATCTTTTGCAGCTAAAGCTGCTTTATCGCCTCTAGCCTTTAATGCAGCTTCGGCTATAGAGATATTATTAAATGCGGATGTTAAATTGCTTGAAGATTCTGCATAAGGATTGAATTTATGTACTGATTGTAAAGCATAATAGGCAGCTCTAGGGTATAAGTCATAAACTCCGCGTTCATTGGTTTGGCCTTTTGCACAGATTCCGAACCACTCTTCATTCATATTATTTTCACCAACAATATAATCATTGGTATATCCACCATTCGACCAAGAGGCAGTAGCGTCATGCTCTTCCATGTTAATGGTCTGACCTGTTTTCCACCATCCATCACTAAATTGAAAAGTAAATCCACCTAAACTGTTGTTGTTTTTACTAAGCCCTTCAGCATTATTATAAATTTCTTTCCAATTACTTATTAATACTTTTGCTTGATATTCTTGGTCTTCTTGATTAGCGATAGTATTATAAGCATCAGAACCGAACTCAGTTAGAATAACTGGCATGTTTAATTCTTTTCTAACACGATCATATAAATCTGTAAAAGTTAAACCTCGGTAAACATTAATACCTAGGATATCAACGTTTTTACACTCCTTTGCAATGATTTCTGAAAATAGTAAATCACCATTACAAATTGCAATTGGGTGATTCTTATCTATTTGTTTTAATTCAATAGCTGCATCATTAAATAACTTGTATAAATGATATGCAGCTTTCGTAGAATTACGATCTGCAAAAGGAACGTCTTCAGTTTCTGCACCTTTCCAGAAAAGTCCGTAATTATTCTCATTTCCAAGTAAAAATAGTAGAACGCCGGGGGTTTCTTTATATTCAGCCACCATTGCTTTCGTTTCAGCAAGAATTATCTCTCTAACTGCAGGGTTTGAGTAATCTGTATTAGGTTCCCAATTACCATTAATTGTTAAGCCATAACGGCCGAATGCGTGGTTTAACATGGTATAAATGCCATGTTTCTCATAAATATACTGCACCCACCTTGCAGGCACACCTGTATACTGCCTAATCACGTTTACCCCCATGTTTTTAAGCAAGGGCATTTCATTGTCTAATGCAGCCATAATTACATCATCAGATTGTTTCCACAAGCTGTAGTTGTAATTAGTACCAATCGGAAAATAATCCCAGTTCATTCCGTTGATGAACATCTCTTTTCCATTAACTGAAAGTTTAAATCCGTTACCTGAATTAATCACAGACACATCGTTTTTTTGCGCTTGTGTAATTGCTGGAATTAGTAATAAAATAAGGGGAATTAGGAATTTCTTTATTATGTATTTATTACGCATAAAATTTATTT
>JBKCCA010000298.1:0-10480 GCA_046305595.1 bacterium | reverse complement strand
GTCTTAATACTTAATACTTTGTACTTAATACTTAATACAATCACTTCACCTTATCAGCAAACGCCTTTCTAAACTTCTCCAACTTCGGCTCTATCACAAAACTACAATACGGCGCATCACCATTCTCATTAAAATAATTTTGATGGTAATCTTCAGCTTTGTAATAATCTTTCAGTTCTGAAATTTCAGTAACTACAGGCTTGCCAAAAGCATTCTCTTCGTTTAAGCGTTGCTTGTATTTTTCTGCTAATTCTTTTTGATCAGCATTGTGGTAAAATACCACCGAACGATATTGCGTACCTACATCGGCTCCCTGACGATTTAAGGTCGTAGGATCATGACTAGCCCAGAAAGCTTCTAAAAGTTCTTTATACGTGATGATTTGTGGGTCAAATACGATTCTACAAACTTCTGCATGTCCGGTTAAACCAGAACACACTTCTTTGTACGTAGGATTCTTTATTTGTCCGCCACTATACCCCGATGCCACCGACTGCACACCTTTCAATTGTTGAAAGACCGCTTCCACACACCAGAAACACCCAGCACCAAAGGTCGCCGAATCGTATTTTGTATTTACTTCCATTGTTTTGTCTTCAATTTGCTCAGTTGGTAGATTTTTACTTTGATTGCTACAAGCGACCAAGGATAAAAATGCACCAACTAATAGGGTTCCTATTAACTTCATATTGGAACAAACGAAGTTTGAGGTAAAATAGTTTTGTGAAAGCATATTTATTAATTAGCAAATGTGATAATTAGCAAATGTGATAATTAGCAAATTAGCAAATTGTCACATTGAATTAAATTCGGTACGAACTTTAAAGAGCGTTCCCATTTGCTAATTTGCTAATTATCGAATTTGCTAATTCAAGAGCATACTCCCTTATTGCATTTCGCGTGCCGGTGAAGGCTGATTCAATTTCTTCAGGTGTACCTACGACTTTGCTAGGGTCTGTGAAGTTGTGATGTAAGCGAACTGCGACACCAGGTACGTAGGGGCAATTTTCGTTTGCATGGTCACAAACGGTAATCATATAATCAAACTTAACATCTGCATACTCATCAACATGGTTGGATGTATGAGAGCTGATGTCGATGCCGTCTTTGGACATGATGGCAACGGCGCCTTTGTTGAGGCCGTGGGTTTCGATGCCAGCAGAGTAGATGGTTGCTTTACCGTCTAAGAATTTTTTTAGGTAACCGTGCATCATTTGGGAGCGGCAGGAGTTGCCGGTGCATAAAACTAGTATGTTCATGAATTTATGTTTTTGTTTCCACGCAGAGCTCGCAAAGTATTGCAGAGTGCGCAGATGTATTTTTTAAAATTTGTTATTTATTTATTTGCTTATTCCCTTTTTGCGTCCTCTGCATTCCCCTGCGCCCTCTACGTGGAAACACCCGCGGCTTTAGCCGCCATAATACTTCTCTCTAAAGTACTTACTCAATCTAACAAGCAACACCAAGGCCGGCACCTCTATCAACGGCCCTATTACCCCCGCAAATGCTTGCCCGCTTTGCAACCCGAACACCCCGATCGACACCGCTATCGCCAACTCGAAATTATTCCCCGCTGCTGTAAATGATATCGCTGCGTTCTGTGAATAATCGGCTCCCATTTTTTTACCAATGAAAAAGGAAACCACGAACATGATCGCAAAATAAATAGCGAGTGGTACCGCGATTAAGAATACATCAAACGGAATGTCGACAATGTTTTTACCTTTCAATGAAAACATGAAAACGATTGTTAACAATAATGCGATTAAAGTGATGGGAGAAATTTTCGGAATGAATGTATTGTTCAACCAATCTTTTCCTTTTATTGCGATGATACCATAGCGAGAGATGATGCCCATCGCGAAGGGTATACCTAAATAGATACCCACGGTCTTTGCAACATCGAGCATCGATACTTGAATTTCTAACATCCGCATACCGAAATAATTGGGCAATACGGTGATGAATAAATAAGCGTAAACAGAATAAAATAATATCTGGAAAATCGAATTCAATGCCACTAAGCCGGCAGCGTATTCACGATTCCCATCCGCTAATTCATTCCATACAATGACCATGGCAATGCAACGCGCGATACCAATCAAAATTAATCCGCTGAAATAATCAGGGTAATCTTTTAGAAAAATAAAAGCAAGAGCGAACATCAAAAGCGGACCGATCACCCAATTCAATAGGAGAGAGGCACTCAGCACTTTGATGTTTTTAAAAACTTTGCCCATTTCTTCGTACTTGACTTTCACTAGAGGCGGATACATCATGAGAATTAATCCGAATGCTAGAGGTAAGTTCGTAGTTCCTTCTGAAGCCAAACTGCTTAGTTGATCAGCACTTAATACATTACCCAGCACTAGACCAATTGCCATGGCTGCGAAGATCAAGAGCGTCAGGTTTTTGTCAATTAATGATAGTTTTTTCATATGTGGTTCCTAATTTCGAATTATCACATTTGCTAATTAGCAACACTTTGCCTCGGAGCTACTCCACATCCCCACCGAAAACACTCCGAAGAAGCGCTCCAGTCGCTCAAAGTTTTTCCAGTTAATACAGTAACACGATTTCGCTCCCGAGATAGTACCTTGCACCAATCCCGCTTTTTTTAATTCCATTAAATGTTGCGATACCGTCGCTTGCGCTAATGGCAAGATCTCTACAATCTCCCCGCAGATACAGGTATTCTTCTCTGCTAATATTTTCAATATCTTAATCCTCGCCGGATGAGCAATCGCCTTCGCCATGTCGGCTAAAAGGATCTCATCTTCCTCAAACAGATTTTTCTTGTTTATTGACATTTCTTTATTGTTTATCGCAAATATACGATTAATATTCAAATTAGCAAATTAGCAAATTCGATAATTAGCAAATTGTCACATTTCATTAAATTCAGCACAATCTTTAAAGCTCGCACCCATTTGCTAATTTGCTAATTATCACATTTGCTAATTCATTTGCTAATTTGCTAATTATCGAATTTGCTAATTTTATTATCTTCGCTCATGTTTAAACTCTTGCAGCTGCTCCCTGATGGCGGTCCTATATATTTGGAAACGGACGTAAACGCAACCATTGTCGAGCCTTACAACACGCTATCGGCAGTGCTGTTCATCATGATGTCGGTCTATTGGTACGGGCGTTTAAAGGGTTCTTTTACGAAGTTTAAATTCTTGTCGCTTGCTTTGTTATTGTTGACGATTGGTGGGGTAGGCGGATTGATCTATCATGCTTTTAGGTATTCGAGTTATTTCTTGTATATGGACTGGATGCCGATTATGATACTATGTATTATGGCGGGTATGTATTTTATGTACAAGGTCATGAAGAATTGGTGGTACACCCTCGCTTTTTTTCTTTTTGTATTTATTACCGATAGGGTATTGTGGGAGATGATACCAGAACACAACGGACATTTACGCGCTAACGTTAACTACGCCGTACTCGGACTCACCGTATTAATTCCGACGTACTTGATGTTGTTAAAAATAAAATTTCAGAATTGGCATATCGTGGCAATGGCGATTGTTTCTTTTTGTTTAGCACTATTTTTTAGAATGACAGATCACTGGGCGATATTACCGATGGGTACGCATTTTTTGTGGCATACGTTTGGGGCGGTGGCAGGGAATTTCATGTTTTTGTTCATATACAGAACCAAACTTTTAGAGGAGTAGCGGTAATCTATTCCACGCAGAGAGCGCAGGGGTATGCAGAGAACGCAAATACTTTTCAGCGACCTCTGCATAACTCAGCGATCTCTGCGTGGAACCAGCATCTCTAGATACGCAGTCTATACGTCCTCCCGTCCTTCCTATCAAACCTTATCACCCCATACTCCGTACTGAAGTATAGCTTGTGAATCAGATCTGCACGTGTGTTAGTAGTGTCTTGCACACTGATCTCGTACACGTTGTTGAAGGTATTCGGACTGCGAAGGTATAATGAGTCGTGGTAAATTACACTCGTTGAATCATCCAGATTAAAATCGAAATTCATAAAGCGTATGCGAGTAGAAATTCCGTCTTCGTCTAAACTCTTTTTGATAGAGATGATGAATATTAAACTGCTGTCTTTATGGCTAGTGATTTTGGCTTTGCCATAAGCAGGGTAGTATGAGTCGCACTCTACTGCTACGCCTTCTTCTGGAGGTAAATTGCCTATGTATTGTTCGGTTACATTTAATGATACAGAATCGCCTGTGTTTAAATCATACACCATGCTTTGTCCGTATAAATAATGCAACAATTTCTCTTGCTCAGGAGTAAAGCTATCATATGTCTTTGTTGGTGCACAACATGACGCGTACGTAAGTACAATAAAGATGATATAGCCTAATTTTCTTAACATCCGATTTAATAGATATAACAAATCTAAATATTATTTATCATAATATTATAAAAATCAGTGAATTAAAATGCTAAACTCACACCTAAAGTGGGCATGAATGGTAATTGATATCTGATGTCATTACTGATTCTATCGAAGTAGAATAAGTTGTTACGATTGTAAATATTCGTTGCACCTAATGTTGCTTCTAACTTCGTGAATTCATTGAACTCCCAGAATTTCTTAATGCTAATATCCATACGGTGATACCAAGGTAAACGTCCCTTGTTCAAATCTGCATAGATAACGCCTAAGTCTCCATTCTGTTGAGTGTAGTCATCGTAAATTCCTTCGAATTGAATTTTCTCGTAGAAGCCTTGTGTTTGTGTGAATGGAAATCCTGATCCTAAATTCCAACGTGCATCAAACTCCCAACTTGAATTCTTTCCGAATTTATATGCGGTCACAATGTTCATGTTGTGGCGACGATCGAAATGCGGATTGTAAGATCTTCTTCCATCGTATCTGTCAACAAATCCGAGTGAATAGGTTGTCCAGATGTACAAGTTTTTATGATCATACTTCAATGCAAAATCAATACCTTTTGCCACACCATCTTCGATGATATAATCTTCACGTTGATACTCTGGCTTGTCTTGATTTTCTTCGGTATTCGCATAAATTTTATCGCGGTTGATATTCGTCAACTGATCAAAACTTTTGATATATGTCTCTACGTTTAAGTTGAAATGTTTGAAGAGATCAAATTCGAATCCCGCTACTAAATGTCTAGCTTTTTGTAAAGCGGATGTCACTTCGTCGCCTCTGAAAGTGCTCGGTAAATCATCTGGACCCGATAAGAATCCTGAGAATAAATTCACCACATCTCTATCAGAAGGTGCACTCAATAAATTGTGTGAATAGTAACCACCTGCTTCTTTGAAACGCACGTTTTCTGAAATCACATACTTCGTTGCAAACCTTGGTTCTATTGATAGTTCAGCCAATGATGCATAGTAATGGAAACGAATACTTGGTTCTAAGATTAAACGATTTTTAATGTATTTGTATTTGAAATAACTCGCAATTTCTGTTGTGAATTGTTGTTGTTGAATTAAGATATTCGCCGGACTTTGAAATTGATAATCTGTTTTGAAACCTAACATTTCTAAGCCGTATTTCAATTCATCTTTACCATAGAAATACGTAAAATTTAATCCGGTGTTAAAACCATTTATTTCTGATGTTCTATCTTTCGCATTTAATTGCGGTTGTCTGATACTATAACTTGAGTAAGCGAATGTACCATCAATTAATACGGATGATGCTTCTGGTACTATGACGAATGTACCTCCAGCTCCAGCACTATTCCAGCTTAAGCTTGCAGGCACTTTGAAGTTCACTTGATCGGTAAAATTAAATCCGAATAAACTTACTTTACTACCGTTTGTACCATTGAATGAAACCTTACCATATAAATCTGTAAAGTTATACGGAAGCCCTTCATCATCTACATAGCTATAAATACTTCTCGATGTTTTTTCTAAGTATGATGTTCTACCAGATATAACAAATGAACTGGTTGATTTTCCTTCTTCGTATTTTTTCAATGGGCCTTCTAAAATTAATTTAGAAGTAAATGGGTTACTAGAAACTTTACCTGCTAATCTTTTCTTATTTCCGTCTTTAGTAGTTACATCCATAATAGCCGAAATACGACCACCGTATTCAGCACCGAAGCCACCTGTATATACTTCAACGTTTCTGATGATATCTGTTTCAAATACTGAATACAATCCGATGGAGTGAAAAGGATTATAGATCACCATACCATCTAACAATACTTTGTTTTGAATTGGCGCACCTCCCCTGATGTATAACTGTCCGCCTTGGTCACCCGTAAACACTACCCCCGGCAAGACCTGTAAATACTGGGCTAAATCGGGTTCACCACCAACAGATGGTATTTGTGTGATTTGTTTCGGAGTAACTTTAACAGCAGAAACTTTAGTTTCTGTTTTTGCTTCTGTTTTATCAGCCGTAATTTCTACGTCTTTGATGTTAACTGATTTTTGATTCAAATATAAATTCTGCAAAAATCTTTGTCCGGCTACAATCTTAATCTTCACCTTCACCGTATCATAACCGATACCTGTACTGATCACCGTATAGTTGCCAGCTTTTAACTTTGTTAAAGCATAGAAACCATTGATGTCTGTAGAGACACCTAGGGTAGTACCTTCGATAAATACATTGGTGAAAATAATAGGTTCGCCTGTTTTTTTGTCGTACACGAATCCTCTGATTTCTCCATCGGTATTGGTACTTTTTTGTGCGAATAGGGTACTGTTAATTCCAATCAATAAACTTGCTAATAGCAAGATGCTTTTCATAAATTTTTTCATAAAACGATATGCAATATAATAAAAAACTTATGACTTAGCGCCAGCGAGTAAATATAAAACGGCCATACGAGTAGCCACTCCATTTTCTACTTGGTCTAGGATGATAGATTGTTTTGAGTCAGCAACATCCGAAGTAATCTCAACCCCTCTATTTATTGGGCCGGGATGCATGATGGTGATTTCTTTTTTCAAGGAGTTCAGCAAAGTTTTATCTAAGCCGTACAACATGGCATATTCTCTGAGTGAAGGGAAATATTTGATGTCTTGGCGTTCTAATTGTATGCGCAACATGTTCGCCACGTCGCACCATTCTAAAGCTTTACGAAGATCTAATTCTACTTTCACACCTAGGCTTTCGATATGCTTCGGAATTAAAGTTATTGGTCCGCATACTTTCACTTCAGCACCTAATAATTTTAAGCAGAGAATATTTGAAAGGGCCACTCGAGAGTGTAGGATGTCACCAACGATCACAATTTTTTTGCCTGCAACATCCCCATATTTTTCGCGAATAGAATAAGCATCGAGTAGGGCTTGAGTAGGGTGTTCGTGAGCGCCATCGCCAGCGTTTACTATTTGAGCTTTTACGTGTTTGGCAAGGAATTGCGCAGCACCCGGATAGGGGTGACGCATAACGACCATATCAACTTTCATTGCGAGAATATTGTTGACCGTGTCGATCAATGTTTCGCCTTTGCTAACAGAAGAAGAGGAAGCGGCGAAGTTGATGGTATCGGCCGATAATCTTTTTTGTGCTAGTTCGAATGAGAGTTTGGTACGGGTAGAGTTTTCGAAAAATATATTTGCAATGGTGGTATCGCGAAGAGATGGAACTTTTTTAATGGGTCTGTTGATGATGCTTTTGAAATTATCAGCAGTCTCAAAAATTAATTGAACATCTTTTTCTTTTAAGCCTTTGATACCGAGTAAGTGATTAACACTTAATTGTTGCATAATAGTATTTTTTATTTTTTGTAATCTTCTAATAAAACCACTTCGTCTTTACCTTCTGTTTCTTTCCATTTCACTAAAACTTTTTCAGAAGAGATGGAGTCTACTTGAATGCCGATATAGTCGGGTTCAATAGGGAGGTGGCGAGTATATCTACGATCAACGAGCACGAGTAATTCTACTTTCGACGGACGACCGAAGGCCAACATCGCATCCATACCTGCTCGTATAGTACGGCCAGTATATAGAACGTCGTCGATTAAAATCACTTTTTTATTTTCGATGATAAAGTCGATGCTTGTTGAGTTAGCGATTAATAATTTATCGTTATGTCGAAAATCATCTCTAAAAAATGTTACGTCGAGGTAACCGAGTTTAATTTTCTTTTTAGGTAGCAGCTTGCTTAATTCTTCGTGTACACGTTTAGCCAAGAAGGTTCCACGTGGCTGAAGGCCAATTAAAACAGAGTCGCTAAAATCATTATGATTTTCAATTAATTGATGGCAAAGGCGTTTGATGGTGATATCAAATTTCGGACTACCCAGTATAGTACCTTGCTTCATGTGTGATTGATTTCTCAAATATAGAAATATTTGTCTAAAAAAAAGAGTCCTGATGATTTCTCACCAGGACTCTCCTCATTTCATTTGCTAATTTGCTAATTATCAAATTTGCTAATTACTATTCTTCTGTTGTCTCTTCCGACTTCTTAGTAGTCTTTTTCTTCTCAGCTGTTTCCATTGTATTTTTCAATGAAGCTAATACGTCTAAGTCACCTAAAGTAGTTTTCTCAACTGATTCTTTTACTTTTTTCACTGCAGTTGAAGTAGCTTTAGCATCTTTCTTCTTCTTATCTGTCTCTACTGCTCTTTCTTCAGCTTTTGCTTCTTCGTTAATTTTGCTGTGAGAAACTAAAATTCTCTTAGATTCTTTGTTAAATTCAATGATTTTGAAATCTAACACTTCTTCTATTTGAACTGGTTTACCATCAACTTTAACTGCATGTTTAGTAGGAGCGAAACCTTCAACACCGTAAGGCAAGTTGATTACCGCACCTTTATCAGTTACTTTCGTAACAGTACCTTGGTGTAATGAATCAATTGTGAAAATTGTTTCGAACGTATCCCAAGGATTCTCTTCTAATTGTTTGTGACCTAAGCTTAATTTACGCTCTTCAGCATTCACTTCTAAAACAACCACGTCTAATGTTTCACCAACTTTAGTGAACTCATGAGGGTGATTAATTTTCTTAGACCATGAAAGATCAGAGATATGAATTAATCCGTCGATACCTTCTTCAATTTCCACAAACACACCGAAGTTAGTCATGTTCTTAACAACAGCTGTATGCTTGCTACCAACTGGGTAACGATCAGCAACACCTACCCAAGGGTCAGGAGTCAATTGCTTAATGCCTAATGACATTTTACGCTCGTCTCTATCAAGAGTTAACACTACTGCTTCCATCTCATCGCTCACTTTCATGAACTCTTGAGGTGAACGTAAATGTTGTGACCATGACATTTCAGAAACGTGAATTAATCCTTCAACACCAGGGATGATTTCTAAGAACGCACCGTAGTCAGCTACAGTAACGATCTTACCTTTCACTTTAGATCCTACTACGATAGCAGTATCTAGAGATTCCCAAGGATGAGAAGTTAATTGTTTTAAGCCTAACGCGATTCTCTTCTTCTCATCATCGAAGTCAAGAACTACTACGTTAATCTTTTGGTCTAATTTCAACACCTCTTCTGGGTGATCGATACGACCCCATGAAATATCAGTTATGTGTAATAAACCGTCAACACCACCTAAGTCGATGAACACACCGAATGCAGTGATATTTTTAACAGTACCCTCTAATACTTGACCTTTTTCAAGTTTAGAGATGATATCGAATTTTTGACTTTCTAAATCGTCTTCGATTAATACTTTATGAGAAACTACCACGTTACGGAACTCATGGTTAATTTTAACCACTTTGAATTCCATTGTTTTACCTACGTAGATATCGTAGTCACGGATAGGTTTGATATCAATTTGTGAACCAGGTAAGAATGCTTCAACACCATCGATGTCAACAATTAAACCACCTTTAGTTCTGCTCTTAACGAAACCATTGATAATAGTATCGTTTTCAAGCGCTTGGTTGATAAGATCCCATGAACGTTGCGTTTTAGCACGTTTACGAGAAAGGATCAATTGGCCATTTTTGTCTTCTTGATCTTCAACAAAAACTTCTACCACATCACCGATTTTTAATTCTGGCATGTCTCTGAATTCAGAAAGAGGCACCATACCATCAGATTTAAATCCGATGTTTAATACCGCATCTTTTTGGTTCATTGAAACTACAGTACCTGAGATGATCTCACCTTTGCTGATAGAGCTCAAAGTAGTAGTGTACATACTCTCTAACTTCGCACGTTCTTCGTTAGAGTAATTTCCGAATCCTTTTGGATTCATGTCCCAATCAAACGCGTCTGGGATTAATGATTGAGATTTAATCTCTTCAAGCGATAGAGAATCTGCTTCCGACTCAATTGACTCGGCGTCTCTTGTTCTTACGAATTCTGCATTCGCTTCTGATGCTAGTAATTCTTTTTCTGTGATTTGTTTTTTTGCCATTAAATGTTTATCTCCTTTTCCCATGGTTAGGGACGCCAAAGATAGAAATAAATGGGGAAAACAAAAATTTTGTATTTAATTGATATTCAATGGAAAAGGTATTCCGTATTCCGTATTCCGTATTCCGATGTGCTGGATTTGAGGGTAAAACGCTA
>JBKCCA010000297.1:0-3846 GCA_046305595.1 bacterium | reverse complement strand
GAATGATATCGCTAGTTTAAAATCAAAAGTGTTAGCATCAGGATTAACAGTTTCAGAATTAGTTTCAACAGCATGGGCATCGGCTTCAACATTCAGAAATTCTGATAAGAGAGGTGGTGCTAATGGTGCAAGAATTCGTTTAGCTCCACAAAAATATTGGGAAGTAAACAATCCTTCTCAATTATCAAAGGTGTTAGATAAATTAGAAGCTATTCAAAAAGAATTTAACGCAACAGGTAAAAATGTTTCTATTGCTGACTTAATTGTTTTAGCAGGATGTGCGGGTGTAGAGCAGGCAGCGAAAAACGCAGGACATAACGTTACTGTGCCTTTCACACCAGGTCGTACAGATGCAACACAAGAGCATACAGATGTTGATTCATTTGCAGTGTTAGAACCTAAGGCAGATGGTTTCAGAAATTACAAGAAACACGGACATATGGTGACTACTGAAGAAATGTTAATTGACAAAGCTCAATTAATGTCATTAACTGCGCCTGAGTTGACTGCATTAGTAGGAGGTATGAGAGTATTGAATACTAATTACAATAATTCTAAGCATGGCGTGTTTACTGATAAGCCTGAAACATTAACAAATGACTTCTTCGTTAACTTATTAGATTTCGGTACAACTTGGAAAGCTGTAGAAGGTTCTAAAGAAGTATTCGAAGGTCGCGATCGTAAGACGAATGAAGTTAAATATACTGCATCACGTGCTGATTTGATTTTCGGATCTAATTCAGAGTTACGTGCATTAGCAGAGGTTTATGCTTGTGAAGATGCTAAAGCAAAATTTGTAAATGATTTTGTTGCTGCTTGGAACAAAGTAATGAACTTAGATAGATTTGATTTGAAATAATTTAAATCTTTATAAATAAAAAAGGTGGCAAAATTATTTGCCACCTTTTTTTATTTTTTCTCGGCATGAGATTTAAAGTTATTCAATATAGCCTGCCATCCCTCGCGTTGCATATCAAGCGGATTTTCATTTTCTGCATCAAAAATAATTTTAATATCTGTTGAATCGTTTTTCGATTCAAAGTATATCTCTATTTCTCTAGCATCTGAGAAGCTGTATTTTAATTTACTTAAAGGTTCAATTTCATCATAAAAAGCTTCAAAATCAAATCCGAAACTACCATCTTTCGCTTCCATTCTTGCAATGTATTTGCCACCAACTTTGAGATTATTGCTTGCTGAAGGGCAACACCAGTCGTCACTTGCGAAATTCCAATGAATGATTTGATTTGGGTCTGTGTACTTGTTCCAAACAGTATTAATGTCAGCATTGATACTTGCTTGAATAGTGATTTTTTTATACATGAGATTAATTAGTTTTAATATTCGTTTAATCCTTTACCTTTAAAGATATCGGGCATACATTTGTTGATTCGATTTACTTTTGTAGCAGATTGTTTTGCTGCTGTGAAGAACATATTATAGCCTCTTTGTCGACCAGGTGTCAAAGCAAAAAATGCATTCTTAAATTCTTTGTTTGTTTTAAAAATATTTAATAATTCTTCGGGGAATACTAATTCAGCTTTTTCTTTGGGTTCAAGTTTTTTGCCTGACTTTTCAATTTCAATGCTTTCTTTAATTAAAGCTTTTATTTGTTTGCGGATCTTAGTGATTTGGTTTGTACTTTGAAATTTCAAGTAACGAGCAGACTGTGAGTTTTCTCCTGGTTTTATTAGTAATTGATCAGGATCTTTAAATAATGCACCTTTCAAAAAACTAATACTACAAAACTCTTTGAAGGCACTAAGTAGAATTACATTTTTATTGTTAACAGTATAACAAGGAACACCCCATTTACAATCTTCTGTTAGTTCTGAATCTAAGAGTATAGAACGTAAGAGTTGGAGTTCTTCTCTAAAAGTATTGACTTTACATTTAGGCGTGTCAGCATATGAGCAACGCCCACATCCGCCTACAAAAAAATGATCTGCTGATTTATTCATTAATTAAAATTACATAATTAATGCAAATCTATACTAATAATTCAATCTCTTTATTTATCTATATCAGTGAGATTGATTGTGCTAAGTAGTAATAAAGTGGCATGCCTATTGTAATGTTTATCGGGAAAGTAATGGCTAATGCCATGGGTAAAAATAAACCCGGATTAGCTTTTGGGGCTGATATTTTCATTGCGGCAGGTACTGCGATATATGAAGCACTTGCAGCTAAGATTGCAAACATAAATCTATTCGAAACATCTTCAGTTACAAGCGAACTTAAAATTGCAAATACAGCACCATTAAACAATGGAATTATTAATGCGAATAAAAATGGGTACCATCCGAATGAAAAAAATGCTTTTAATTTCTTACCACTGGTAACTCCCATGTCCAATAAGAAAATCGCTAAGAAGCCTTTGAATAGGTCGTTTGTGAAAGGTTTGATACCTTCAGCCTGTTTTGCATCGGCAACGTAACCGATTAATAAACTACCTAGTATTAATAATACACTTCCATTAGTAAATGAATGTTTGATGACTTGCGATTGTTTGATTGTGCCGTCATCTGATTTATTATAAAATGATATCAATAACAAACCGATTATAATCGCAGGTGATTCCATCAAGGCCATAATTGCAACCATATGTCCGTGTAAAACCATTTGATGCGCTTCTAAATAACTTGCAGCAGTTACAAAAGTAACGGCACTTACAGAGCCATATGCAGCAGCGATAGCACCAGCATCGTAAACGCTAAGCTTTCTTCTAAGAATGAAAAATGTATAAAGTGGAATTATTAGCGATATGCCAATGCCAAATAACATTGACCAAGCTATTTCAGAATTGAATTCTTCATGCGATAATTCCTGTCCGCCTTTAAACCCAATCGCAAACAATAAATACAATGAGATGAATTTTGAAGAATTATGAGGTATTTCTAAGTCACTTTTTAAATAGACAGCAATAATACCTAATACAAAGAATAGTAGAGCGGGATTGCTTAGGTTTTCGATTAATAAATCTACATTCATCTTTTAGAATTATTCTATTATTTGAATATTTAATTCAGCAAGAATTGATAGTTTTTTATTAGATGCTTCAGCATTTGATAGTATTTTCTTAACTTCTGCGCTAATATTTTCTAAACGCGCTATGCTTTTTATTGCATTATCATCAGCTTTTCCATATCTTTCAATAGAGCTAAAATTGCGCATTTCATGAAATTTGATCTTGTTGTTCAATATGTTCATTAATATCAATTTCGCTTCTGAGGGCAAGAAATCACCTTTTATTATTGGAAGACTTTCTTCTTTTTGCATATTTTTCTTTTTATTTTGTGCAAAAATGATATTTCTAATTCATAAATTTTTATTTATATTTGTAATGTTATACATTAGTTTATTTTATGAATTATACTTTAAATCAACTGCAGATATTTTTAAAAATTGTACAAACACAGAGTGTTACAAAAGCTGCTGAAGAATTACATTTAACACAACCTGCTGTTTCAATTCAATTGAAGAATTTTCAAGATCAATTTGAGATTCCATTGACAGAAGTTGTTGGGAGGAAAATTCATATTACTGACTTCGGTAAAGAAATTGCAGAAGCAGCTGAGAATATATTAAATCAGGTGTATGCCATCAATTATAAAACTCAAGCGTACAAAGGACAATTAACTGGTAAATTGAAAATCTCTGTAGTATCTACTGGGAAGTATTTAATGCCACATTTCTTAGCCGACTTCATGTCAGAACATATGGGTATAGAATTGTTGATGGATGTTACCAATAAAAATAAAGTAGTAGAGATTTTAGAAAACAATGAAGTTGATTTCGCTTTAGTTTCTATATTACCAACTACCATGAATATAGAAAGATTAGATC
>JBKCCA010000296.1:0-1144 GCA_046305595.1 bacterium | reverse complement strand
GTAATTTCTGCTATGTCTAATACTTGTACTTCTGCTTCTTTTTCAAAATGCTTAACACCATCTCTAATCATAGTCATACAGAACGGACATGATGCAGCGATAATATTTGGGTTAGTGGTTAGTGCTTCTTCAACACGTTCTACGTTGATATCTTTTGTGCCATTCTCTGGCTCTTTAAACATCTGCGCTCCACCTGCACCACAACATAATCCGTTTGCCTTACATCTTTTCATCTCTACTAAATCTGCATCTAGTTGAGCTAGAATTTCACGAGGTGCTTCATAAACTCCATTCGCTCTACCTAAATAACAAGGGTCGTGGTAAGTGATTTTTTTGCCTTTGAATGATTCACCATTCGCAGCTTTCAACTTGCCATCATTTATTAACTCTTGAATTAATTGTGTATGATGTATTACATCAAATTTACCACCTAATTCAGGGTATTCATTTTTTAATGTGTTGAAGCAATGCGGACAACCAGTGACTATTTTTTTGATGTCATATGCTTTTAATATTTCGATATTGCTCATCGCTTGCATCTGAAATAAAAACTCATTGCCTGCTCTTTTTGCAGGGTCACCAGTACAACTTTCTTCTGAGCCTAAAATGGCAAACTTCATTCCAACATGGTGTAATATTTTAGCAATGTCTCTGGTGATCTTTTGTGCACGCTCATCAAAACTTCCTGCACAACCTACCCAAAATAAAATGTCTGGCTGCTCTCCGCTTGCCATCATCTCTGCCATCGTTGGTACCTTAAAATCCATAAATGTCTTATTATCTTGATTTATACTTTAAATTGTATTGAGTACAGCGTATTGAGTATTGCGACTCCGTTCTTAACTCTTAATTCTTAATTTTTAACTCTATTCGAACACTTGTATCTTCGCGTCCTTCAACGTCATATTCGTAAACTTCCCTTCGTATCTCGTTGCTCTTACAATATGATTATCGATCCAATGATAATTTCCTCCACGTGGTTTGCCGAATAATATACCATGATATTTAAATCCGTTTTTATTCAACCACTCTTCAGTTACTTTTCTATGCTCTTCTGTACGTGATGTGAAGAATGTGATAATATGTCCCTCTTCATACCAAGCGTTAATAGTTTCTAATGCTCCATCAAAAAGTTTAGCATCAG
>JBKCCA010000295.1:0-5096 GCA_046305595.1 bacterium | reverse complement strand
CGCCAGTACCTCCACCGCTGATTAAAATTTTAGGCGATCTCATTTTGCTTCTCCGATTTTTGCATTTCTTCTATATCTCTACTGATACTCAAAATTATTCCGAAGGCTATGCTCGTAAATAAAATAGAGGTACCACCCATACTCACTAAGGGTAAGGGTACACCTGTTACGGGCATTAAGTTCACTGCTACTGCCATGTTTGCAAAGGCTTGTATGACCAAGCTAAAACTCAATCCGCAGGCCAGCAATGCACCAAAAGCTTTCGGTGCTTTGGTAATTATTCGAATAGATCGATATAAGAAAAACAGATAAACTAATATGATAATTGCACCACCTACTAAACCGTATTCTTCAATGATAATTGAATAAATAAAATCGGAGTATGGGTGTGGTAAATAATTTCTTTGTACGCTGTTACCCGGACCTTTGCCAAAAATACCACCAGTTGCGATGGCGATTTTACTTTGGTCTGATTGAAAACTTTTATCGGGATCTACTTGCTCTGAACTTAAGAAAGTGTTGATACGAGAGCGATAGGTTTCTCTCCTCGGACCAAAAAATACGACTAATGTTAAAATTATGCCGACTACAACAGAGGTCAAAGCCATTTGTTTAAAGGAGATTCGGCCAATCAACATAATCAATGCGCAAGTACCGAACAACATAATCGCAGTTGAAAAATTCGCTGGTGCTATTAATCCGATCACCCCACCTACCGCTAATATGATAGGTAAAAATGATTTCTTAAAGTCTTTAATATTTTCTTGACGACGTGATAACTCTCTTGCCAAAAACATAATCAATGCAAGTTTTGCTAAATCGGATGTTTGAAAAGTTTGTCCGGTGAATGGTATCGTTATCCATCTACTCGCCTGGTTAATTTCATTACCAAAAACTAAAGTATATAATAACAATGGCAATGAAATCACTAATAAAATTTGTGCAATGCGTGAATAGTATCTATAGTCTAACAAATGTGCTCCCCACATCAAAATAATACCCACCACCATCAACGAAAGGTGTTTGAATAAATAATATTCAGTATTACCTGATTGAAATTTATAAGCAAGCGTACCTGTTGAACTATACACAGCCAAAAGCGATACGAGCGATAGAAATGCTACCACTAACCATATCCAGATGTCGCCTTTTGTTTTACTTAATAACCAGCTCATAATTTTTGTATTAACTACTCTTTATTAATTGTATTCAGTATTCAGTATTCCGATGTGCTAATTTCAAACTTTACACATCGGAATACTGAATACGGACTACTGAATACGTATTAAAGTTCTTTCACCGCCGCCTTAAACTGCTCCCCTCTATCTTCGTAGTTTTTGAATAAGTCAAAACTTGCGCAAGCAGGTGATAATAAAACTGTATCGCCTTTTTGTGCTAAGTGATAACTTAATTCTGCTGCTTCTTTTGCAGAGCTTGCATTTACTATTACATCAACAACATCAGAGAATGCATCGTGTAGTTTATCATTATCTACGCCTAAGCAAACGATTGCTCTTACTTTGTCTTTTACTAAATTCTTTAAAATGGTATAATCATTACCTTTATCAACACCACCAGCGATCCATACGATTGGAGTGTTTACACTCTCTAATGCGTACCATGCTGAGTTAACATTGGTTGCTTTACTATCGTTAATGAATTCTACGTTTTGAATTTTCGCAACGTGTTCTAAACGATGTTCAGCATTTTTAAAATCAGATAAGCTTTGCTTTAATGATTCAGATCTAATTTCGAGTAAACGCGAAGCGATGCCCGAAGCCATTGAATTGTAAACATTGTGCTTTCCTTGTAAAGCTAATTCTTGAATAGTCATGTTAAATGTATGATTAAGTATGTTGATGTTTATATTATTTCCGTTTAAAAATGCTCCTTCTTTTAATTCTTGTTGAATTGAAAAAGGAATCATTGTCGCATTAATTTTATGTCTCTCTAAGCCAGATTGTGTCAACTCATCATCTACACAATAAATAAAATAATCTGCTGACGTTTGATTCTGTGTAATTCTGAATTTCGAATCGACATAATTTTCAATTTTATATTCATAGCGATCTAAATGATCTGGAGTGATGTTTGTCAGAATTGCTATGTCTGCTTTGAATTCATACATGTCATCAAGCATAAAACTGCTAAGTTCTAATACATAGAAATCAAAATTTTCTGTCGCCACTTGGTATGCAAAACTATGCCCAATGTTACCTGCCAATCCCACATTCAATCCCGCGTTTTTCAAAATATGATAGGTCAACAAAGTAGTAGTGGTTTTACCGTTCGTACCAGTGATGCATATCATCTTCGCATTCGTATATCTTGCAGCAAATTCTATCTCAGAAATCACTGGTGTATTTTGAGAACGCAGTTTTTTGATGAGTGGTGCTTTTTCGGGTATACCCGGACTTTTAATAACTTCTGTGGCAGAAAGAATTCTTTCTTCAGAATGTTGACCATGTTCCCATTCAATACCTTCATCGTTCAACATTTTCTGATAAATATCTTTGAGCATACCACTATCAGAAAGAAATACCTCGAAGCCTTTTCTCTTAGCGAGAATCGCTGCACCGGTACCGCTTTCGCCACCTCCTAGAACTGTGATTTTGGTAATTGACATTCGTTGGTTTATTGTAAGTTTTTGCCTTAAATATTTTGTATTTGGTATTATGTATTAGGTACATTGTACACAGTACATAGTACATAGTACATAGTACAACGTACTTCGTACGTTATCTCAGTTTAAGCGTCACTATCGTCACAACTGCCAAAATAATTCCGATGATCCAGAAGCGTGTTACAATTTTGGGTTCTGAATAACCAAGTTTTTGGTAATGATGATGTAAGGGTGACATCTTAAATATTCTACGACCTTCGCCGTATTTTTTCTTCGTGTATTTGAAATAACTTACTTGAATAATTACTGATAAATTTTCGACTAAGAATATTCCACATAACACGGGTATTAATAATTCTTTTCTAATCATGATAGCATAAGTTGCTATGATACCACCTATTGCTAAACTTCCTGTATCGCCCATAAACACTTGTGCAGGGTAAGCATTGTACCATAAGAATCCGATACATGCGCCAATGAAAGCTCCTGCAAAAATCACGAGCTCACCAGAGTTAGGTATGTACATAATGTTTAGATAATCTGCAAAAACCATGTTACCAGAAACGTATGCAAGAATACCGAGTGTTGCTCCTATTATTGCGGATGTACCTGTGGCTAATCCGTCGATACCATCTGTAATATTTGCACCGTTAGAAACAGCAGTGATGATGATGATAACAATCGGAATGAAAATCCAGAATGCGTATTTCTCATAGTCATCACCAATGAATTTCAATAATTTAGCATAATCGAATTCATTGTTTTTATAGAAAGGAACATTCGTCTTAGTAGATTTTTCTGCTTTTGATAAATGAAATTTGCTATTTATGTTCGATTCTTCGAATGATTGATATTGCGAAAGTCCTGCATCAACAGCTTGAATTTTTTCTTTCACTACAATTGAAGGATGAAAGAACATTGTATATCCAACAATTAATCCTAATCCAACTTGTCCTACTATTTTAAATCTACCCGCTAAACCTTCTTTATTTTTTCTAAATACTTTAATGTAATCATCAATGAAACCAATCGTTCCCATCCACACAGTGGTAATGATCATTAAAATGATATACACGTTATCTAATTTTGCGAACAAAAGCGTAGGAATTAGAATTGCAGCGAGTATAATCAATCCGCCCATCGTCGGCGTTCCTTGCTTTTCTTTCTGACCATCTAAGCCTAAATCACGAATCGTTTCACCCACTTGCTGTCTATGTAAATAAGCAATTAATGACTTACCCATCAGTAATGAAATGACTAATGAAACAATCACAGCCATCGTAGTTCTGAAGGTGATATACTGAAATACTCCTGCTCCAGGAATATTAAAGTGTTGATCTAGGTATGTGAAGAGATAGTATAACATATTTAGTTATTATTGCCTGTTAATAAATCAAATTGTTCTTTTAGTATTTTTTTATCGTCAAACGGGTATTTAATTCCGTTGATTTCTTGATATTTTTCATGCCCTTTACCTGCTAATAAAATAATGTCACCAGGTTGAGCTAAATGACAAGCAGTACGTATCGCTTCTTTTCTATCTGTTATGCTTAATGTTTTTGCTCTCTTTGAAATACCTACACCCGCTTCCATTTCTTTGATGATCGTTGCAGGGTCTTCTGTCCTCGGATTATCAGAGGTAAGTATTACCTTATCACTTAATTTAGTAGCCACTTCAGCCATGATCGGACGTTTAGTTTTATCACGATCACCTCCACAACCTACTACTGTGATTATTTTTTCATTGCCATTACGAATGTTTTGAATGGTTTGTAAAACATTCTTCAATGCATCTGGAGTATGTGCATAATCAACCACTCCAATGATATTATTTGCTGAACTAAAATATTCGAATCGACCTTCGGCACCATCGAGTATTGATAAAGCTGTTAATACTTTTGTTTTATCTTGTTCTAATAAAATTGCAGTTGCATAAACTGCTAAGATGTTATAGGCATTAAAACTACCTACCATCTTAAACCAAACATCTTCATTGTCTATATTCAAATACAATCCCGAAAATTGATTCTCAATTATCTTCGCTTTGAAATCAGCCATGGTTTGTAAAGCATATGACTTCTTGTAAGCATTTGTATTTTGAAGCATTACAGCACCACGCTTATCGTCTAAATTCGTCAATGCAAAAGCTGATTTTGGTAATTGGTCGAAGAAATATTTCTTCGCTTTTATATACTCGTCAAAAGTTTTATGAAAATCTAAATGATCGTGAGTGATGTTTGTAAATATTGCACCTGAAAATTCTAAACCTGCTATTCTTTCTTGTACAGTTGCATGCGAGCTAACTTCCATGAAACAATAATCACATCCTTCTTCAATCATTTTATTCAATAATTGATTGATGGTAATTGCATCTGGAGTGGTATGTGTTGAAGGAATTATTTCTTCGTTAATTTTATTTTCAACTGTAGAAATTAGTCCGACTTTATAACCTAATGTTCTAAACAACTTAAAC